>JBAIYI010000675.1:0-5559 GCA_037915955.1 Terriglobales bacterium | reverse complement strand
GAGAAAGTGGACCCAATGCCAGACCTCGCCATGCCACTCGTTGTACCACTCAGCGCGCTGCTGCCGCGGAACCAGCACGCTCGCCAGGCGCAGCGCCAGCCTGCACTGGAACAGCAGAACGCGCGTGCGATCAACGTGCATAAGCGTCAGTCTCGGCCTGAACGGCCGGCTTTTTCAGCCACCGCCATGCGGGCCAGTAAAGGATACCGCTCCAGAGCGGCGTGCAGCGTCTGCTTGCCTTCCCGGGTGAGCTTGTAATAGCGGCGGCGCGGACGGTCTTGCCGAAACGCGGCCTTTGCTTCCTCCCAGCTTCCCTTGATAAGCCCATCTTTTTCCAGACGGCGCAGCGCCGGATAAACCGTACCGCTGGGGAGGCCGGTCTGCTCCATGACGTCAAAGCCGTAGATTGACCCGGCATGGATCGTCTGCAGGATGAGAGCAGTGGTGTGCGAAATGCGGGCCGGCTCCATGGACAATACCCTATGTAGTATTCTATTCTGCGTCAAGATGGCTATGTAGAAATTTATATAGCTATCGTGGAAACCTGCGCACAGCCGCCGGTGTCTGCTGAGAGATACCGCTGCTGGGAGGCCCGATGCTCGAAGTCAAACAGCTCACCAAATGCTACGCCAGCCTGCCCGCCGTGGCTGACGTAACGTTCAGCCTCGCACCGGGGCAGATCCTCGGCTATCTCGGGCCCAACGGCTCCGGCAAGAGCACCACCGTCAAAATGATCACCGGGCTGCTGGAGCCCACGCGCGGGAAAGTCCTCTTTCGCGGCGAAGATATCCATCGCGACATCACCGCCTACAAGCGCCTGCTCGGCTACGTTCCCGAAGAGGCGCACCTTTACCCTTATCTCACCGGCTGGGAGTATCTGGAACTGGTCGGCACGCTGCGCGCCATGGACCAGTCGCTGCTGCGGCGTCGTGCAGAGGCGCTGCTGGAACTGTTCAGCCTCCATGCACACCGCCATGCGGCGATCGCCTCTTACTCCAAAGGCATGCGACAGCGTGTGCTTCTGATCGCTGCGCTCATGCACGATCCTGAAGTCCTCGTCTTCGATGAGCCGCTCTCCGGGCTCGACGTGACATCCGCGATGGTATTCCGCAAGCTGGTGTGCTCGCTCGGCCAGCGCGGCAAGATGATCTTCTATTGCTCGCACGTGCTGGAAGTGGTGGAAAAACTCTGCTCGCACCTGCTGATCCTGCGCAGCGGACGCATGGTGGCTCAGGGCACGGTCCAGCAGATCAGGACCCTCAGCGGGCTGGATACGCTTGAAGAAAGCTTCTCTCATCTGGTTGAAGAACGTGACGCGGAGCAAACGGCGAACCACATCGCGGAAATGATGAGCGCCTGATGAAATTGCGCGAGCGGCTCGAACTTAAACGGCAGCAATTGCGGCAGAGGCCATTCGGCCGCCTGGTCTCACACTTCATCGCGAGACTCTTTAGCGGCGGCACCGGCGATTCCGCCGAGGGTGAAATGGGCATGGGCGTGGGGACTGTCCTGGCGCTGCTGGCTTCCCCTGGCGGCTTCATCACGATTTTTCTGTTTCAGAAGTATTCCTCGCTCGATCGATTTCTCCGCGGTCGCCAGAACTTCGATCCCTACGTCGCCTCACTGCCCGACCAGTATTTTTTTTTGACTCTCTCCTTCTGCATTACCGGGGTTGTCACCATCCTGAAGTGGGACAGCATCTTTCCTGACCGTCGCGATTACATGAACCTGGCGCCGCTGCCGCTCCCCACACGGCAGATCTTTCTCGCCAACCTGGCCGCGATACTCACCATCGCCGCCATCTTTGCCTTCGATGTGAACGCCGTGTCGGCCATTTTCTTTCCCATGCTGGTCACGATGGAGCAGCCAACTTTCATGGCTTACGAACACTTCGCTTTAGCGCACGTAATCGGAGTGTTTCTGGCGAGCATGTTTGTTTTCTTTGCTCTCTTTGCCGTGATCGGCACGCTGATGGTGCTGCTGCCGCAAACGTTCTTCAAACGTATCTCGCTTTTCCTGCGTGTCGCGCTCGTGACGCTGCTTCTGTTACTGCTCTCCACCAGCTTTGCCGTGCCGCCGTTGCTGCACAGCCGCTCCGATGTCCCTGCGTGGGTCTGCTGGCTGCCGCCGGTCTGGTTCCTGGAATTCGCACGCTCGCTGATCGGCAAAGCTGAGCCCTCGGCGATGTGGCTGGGCGGCTACGCCCTTCGCGTCTGGTTCAGCTCGCTGGCGATTGCCGCCGTGGTTTACGTTTGGAGCTACTACCGTTACTTCATCAAGATTCCGGAGATGCTGGAAACCACCGCTCCACGCCGCCGTGGCAGCGCAAATTTCTTTCGCCTCCTCGACGGCTGGCTGCTGCGCTCGCCCGCGGAACGCGCCATCTATCGTTTTACACTGAAGACGCTGCTGCGAAACGACAGCCACGCCATGCTCGCCGGCGGCTTCGCCGGGCTTGGACTGGTGATGGCGTCTCACGCTCTTATGTCCGGCTTCGCAGCCAAATTATCAGCCATTCCTAACGTGGATTTTCTGACCGCGCCCTTCATCATGATTTACTTCATGGTTTGCGGGCTGAGATTTGTTTTCGAACTTCCGGCAGAGATCCGCGCCAACTGGCTCTACCAGGTAATGGCTCAGCAGGACTGTTTGGAATTGGTGGGTATCGCGCGCAAGGCCATCCTTACCTTCGTGTGGCCCTGGCTCATTCTCGCTGGTGGGCTCTACGTCCGCGGCTGGGGCTGGCAGACGGCAGCAGCACACACGCTCCTGTCGCTGGCAGTCAGCTACTGTCTCGCGGACCTTCTCCTGCTCCGGTTCGCGAAAATCCCTTTCACCTGTTCCTATTCCGCATGGCAGCAGGGCGCCACCGCAATGGCCGTCATCTACGCTTTCGGACTGTTCGTCTTTGCCTCAATCATTCCCGGCATCGAGCATGACCTGCTCCGCCGCGGTCCGATCGGAGTCATCGGCTTCGCATGTTTGATTCTGGGTGGATGGCTCTGGTTCAGGCGCTGGACGGTGGAAGAGTTCTCGCAGGGCCAGGTGCTCTTTGAAGACGAGCCCGCCCCTGTGCTGTCGACCCTGAATCTCTCCGGAGGGTAAGAACGCAGGCGCGTTCTCACTCTTCACTCTGGTTATTGCATCAGCACCTTAACCGCTGCTGCGCCCAGAACGAATTGGGTAATGATCTGGGTCCAGTCTTTGAAGGCCCGGAGTCCTGCGCCTTTATCAAGTTTCTCTGGCACCACCACGCTGTCACCCGGCATCAATCGCAGGGAGTCCACTCCGGCGGTGAAGAAGCCTGAGCTGGAGTGCCCCACCGTCGCTCCATCGGCGCGAATCACGAACATCCGGCCGCGATCCCCGTCTTTGTTGGCGCCACCGGAAAGATTCAGATAATCCTTGGCGCTCTTCCCCGGCCGGTACATAAACGATCCGCTGTTATAGACCGCGCCAATCACGTTGACTGTTGCTGGACGGAACGGAACCACCAATCGGTCGCCATCTTCCAGCGGCAGGTCAGGCAAAGCGCTGACCGTGCCGTCGCTGGGATTCAGGTCCAGCACCACCCGGCCGGTTGCGCGCAGCTGCCGAAGCCGCTCGATCAGCCGCCGCTGGCTTTCGATGGCCTGCTGCTCTGCCACAACTTCATCGGCCGAGAGGTTGCGCTGCCCGGAGCCGCGCCGCTCGATCGCCTGCTCAAGCTCCAGGATGTACTGGTCAAGCCGGCGCTGCTGGTCGTCTCGCGTGGATTCCCGCGTGAACTCCGCCCCATACAGGTATGCCTGCGGAGTAAAGCCACCCACGCGCGTGATCAAATGCCGCAGGGTCTCTCCCGGCTCGGCTTCGTAGACGCCGGCGGCCTGGAACTCGCCTTCAAGGCGAACAAATTTGCTGCGCTGCGCGGCGGGGACCTGAATGTCGTACTGGGAAAAGATGGTAACGATATCGCCGGACTGCAACGGCAGGTTCTGCTCGGGGTCGCCGGCAATTGCCTTGCCCAGATTGAACGGCAGCAGCGCGGTGGTCAGGTCCTGCGGGTTCAATCGCTGAATCACAGCGTACTGCCAGTTAATGTCGGCAGCGGAACGCTGGATATCGTTCTTGAGCTGTTCGCCATTGAGATGCTGCTGTGGTTCGGCCTCAGTACGCGAAACATCGTCCGGGTTGCGTTGCGCGACTGCGGCCTGGTTCTGATCGCCAGCCACACCAGCCTGCCCCATTTGGGTTGCGCCAGCATTGCTGGTACCGCCTCGCCCGATTGGCTTCTGTGACTGCATGCCAAGCCTGTTCTGGCGTCGCCAGTAATCTTCACGGATCAGGAATTCCCGGTTCGGAATGAGGTCCTTTACCCGCATGCCTTCATGCCACGGATAATGTCCCGGCACGGCAACATTACCGCGAATCGTAACGGTGCTCTCGAAACGCGGCGAGATGTGGAGAAAGCGAACCACGTCGCCATCCTTCACCGGCTGCCGGAACCCTTCCGCCGTAAGCGGGACCTCAAGGGTGCGACGAACCTGCCGGGCATCAATGCGTTCCACCAGTGCATGCTGGCCGGCGGCGGTGCTGGCGAGCCCTCCGGCGTAGGCCAGAAGATCGCCAAGCGTGTCTTGCGGCTTACTCTCGAAGATCGCAGGTACGTTCACGCTTCCGGCCATTGCGACCAGCGGCCCCACTGGAGCTACGTAAATCACGTCTCCGGGCAGAAGTTGAACATCATGCGACTTGTCGCCGCGGATGATCAGGTCATAAAGATCGAAATCGGCTATGGTCTTGCCCTGACGCTTCAGTTCAATGTGCCGCATCGAGCCGCGATTCGAAGGCCCACCTGAAGCAAACAGCGCATTGACCAGTGTGCTCAGGGAGCTGACGGTGTAATTGCCCGGCCGCCGCGCCTGCCCTACCACCAGCACCTGAATGGAGCGCAGTTGCCCCATGGTGACGCTCAGCTCAAAGTTGCGGAAGACGCGCCCGATTGCCGAGCTCAGGGCGTCATGAAGCTGGTCAAACCGGAGACCCGCCACGCTGATTGCGCCCACCTTTGGCAGATAGATAGAGCCATTGCGATCGACCACCGCGTGATAGTTGTTGATGTCAATCTGCCCCCACGCGCGGACGATCAGTTCATCGCCCGGCCCAATCATGTATTCGGGCGTGACTGGTACGCGATCGAGCGGTGCGAACGTAGAGGGCGCTTCCTGAAAGAGGTTGCGGCCGAAAATGCGCAGCCGGTAGCCCAGCGCGTTGGTAACAAATTCCTGGAACTCAAGGTCTGGCTCGGGCGGAAGCGGGCGCTGGAGTTCCCGCGGTGTCTGCGAAGGCGCTGGCTCCGCGAGCCCGCGCTGCCGGTTCTGCGACTGCTGGTCCTGCTCGGCGCCAGGATTGTTGATCTGCACGCCGGGTGCGGAGCGCTGCTGGCGCTCATCGGCAATGGCGCCGTTACTCTGAGCGGAAGCGCTCCCCATGACGAGGATGAGAACAAAGGCGATGTAAAGAATCGAGATTCGTCGCACGCGCTTCTCTGGCAGAGGAGTTGCTCCCGGAAAAACCTCG
>JBAIYI010000411.1:0-1878 GCA_037915955.1 Terriglobales bacterium | reverse complement strand
GGTGAAGAAGCTCGGCATCAAGCCGGGAGACCGCATGATCCTGTGCAATGAGCCGGAGACGTTTCTCAAAGACCTCGGCGGACTGCCTCCGGGCGTGAAAGCCACAGACAGGCTCACCAGCATGGCGAATTTCCAGTTGTTCTTCACCGATCGCCGCGCCGATCTGAAGAAGGCTTTTCCAGAGCTGGTGAAGAAGCTGGAAGCGAACGGCATGCTCTGGATTTCCTGGCCTAAGAAATCATCCGGCAAGCTGACGGATTTGACCGAGGACATCGTTCGTGAGATCGGCCTCGCGGCCGGGGTGGTGGACGTGAAGGTCTGCGCGATTGACGACACGTGGTCAGGACTGAAGTTTGTGTTTCGGCTGAAAGATCGTCCGGCGGAGCAGAGCGCAGCAGCAAAGCCCGCTAGCAAGCCGGTAACACAAAAGAGATTCGGGCACGGAAAAGGAAGAGCAGCCACAAGATAGAGATTGGTTCGGAAGGGGCAGAGTTTTAGCCTTGCCCCAGAGGCGGCGACAAAAATGCGGGCATTGGCCCGTGCGGAGCAAGAAGGAGCGCCGCCGCGGTTTGCGTTTTGAAATGAAGTACAGGTTTTAAGGAGCATCATGGCCATTTATCTCCCAGGCACGGCCGAAGAGACTGATATCGTCCTGGATGAACTTACCCCCAAGGAAATTGTTTCTGAGCTGGACAAGTATGTAGTGGGCCAGCATGAGGCCAAGCGCGCTGTAGCGATCGCGCTGCGCAACCGCATGCGCCGGCAGAAACTTCCGCCTGATCTGGCGGAAGAGATCATGCCCAAGAACATCATCATGATTGGGCCCACCGGCGTGGGCAAGACTGAAATTGCGCGCCGCCTGGCGCGGCTGGCGAACTCGCCCTTCCTGAAGGTTGAGGCGTCGAAATTTACTGAAGTCGGTTACGTGGGCCGCGACGTTGAGTCCATGATCCGCGATCTGGTTGAGATCGCGATTGATATGATCCGCGAAGAGCGGCTGGAAGAAGTCGCGGAGAAGGCGGAGGAGAACGCGGAAAACCGCCTGCTCGATCTGCTACTGCCCGCTGCTTCCACGTCGCTAACGCCGACCTCGGGCGCGGGCTTCGGCGGCGGAGCCGACGAGCACGACTCCAGCAAGCGCACACGCGAGAAACTGCGCCAGCAGCTGCGCGAAGGAGCATTAGACGAACGGCAGGTTGAGTTGGAAGTGCGCGAGCGCTCCATGCCGGCTTTCGAAATCATCTCCAATCAGGGCATGGAAGAGATGGACATCAACATCAAGGACATGCTCCCCAACATTTTTGGCCAGCGCACCAAGAAGCGGAAAATGAAGGTGAGCGAGGCCTTTGAATACCTCATCCAGGAAGAAGAGTCCAAGCTGATTGATATGGACCAGGTCACGCGCGTGGCGGTGGAGCGCGTGGAGCAGTCGGGGATCATCTTCCTCGACGAAATCGACAAGATCGCCGGTCGCGAAGGCGGCCACGGGCCGGATGTGTCCCGCGAAGGCGTGCAGCGTGACATTCTGCCCATCGTGGAAGGCACCACGGTGAACACCCGCTACGGCATGGTGCGGACGGATCACATCCTGTTTATCGCCGCCGGTGCGTTCCACGTATCCAAGCCCAGCGATTTGATCCCTGAGCTTCAGGGACGCTTTCCGATTCGTGTGGAGCTGAAGTCGCTTACCATGACGGATTTCATCGCGATTCTTACCGAGCCGAAGTCGTCTCTGACCAAGCAGTACACTGCGCTGCTCGAGACTGAGGGACTGAAGCTGGAGTTTACCCGCGATGCGCTGGATGAGATCGCCAGCTTCGCTTTTCGCGTAAATGAGTCCACGGAAAACATCGGCGCGCGCCGGCTGCACACGATCAT
>JBAIYI010000132.1:0-8623 GCA_037915955.1 Terriglobales bacterium | reverse complement strand
CTCTGACTCGTCCAGATCGCAGAGCGCTTGATGGTAGCGGTCGTTCAGCTTTTCGCAAACCACCCGAGTCTTGTCATACAACTCGATGGCCCGCAGGTACTCGCCACGGAGATAGTGCAGATAGGCGATGTTGTAATCAGCCATTGGCACCAGCAGAGTAAACCCGTTTTCCTCTGCGAAGCGTCGGGCCTCGACGTAGGTTTGCTGCGCGCGGGCAAACTCGTTCAGGCTGATGGAGCAGACCGCGATGTTCCGCAAGACCACGGCAATATCACCTGGCTCGCCCAACTGCTGAAAGGCCTTATATGCCTGTTCGTAGATCTTCAAGGCTTCATGGAATCGGTCCTGCCGGTAGTAAATATTGGCAGTATTGCTGTCCAGGCGCGCAATGCGGAGATCATCATGGTTGGCTTGAAAAATTTCACGCGCTCGTGCAGCGAGCTTCAGTGCGCGGGCATACTGGCCGTCGTAAATAAGGCTTTGTAGAGCGGCACTGATCGTCCGCCCCATTTCCAGTTCCCTGCCCTGCGCCTCAAAGCAATCGATTGCCGCCTGATATTCAACAATCGCCTGCCGGTATTTACCGGTGAGATAGAGAACGTGGCCGGAAGCGCGTAAACCCTGGCCTCGTGTATACGGATCGCCGGTCTCTGCTGCAATCCAGCTAATCGCCTCAGAAAACCTGGACACCTTTTCGATATCGACGCGGGCTGATTCAACCACTCCGGCGTACAAAGTGTCCACCAGCTTATGTCCGAATTCAGCGCGGTGCGAAAGCAGAAATTCCCTTCGCGCCTGGTCGTCTGCCATGGTGGCAAATTCGGCTATCCAGGATGCTGGATGGGCGGCAGTGCTTGGCTCGGCCATCAAAACCCCAGTTCCCCCAGGATCTTCTGCAACCGGCTGAGGCATCGACCGCGGATGAAGCCGATGGAGCCCGTTGCAAGGCCGAGTTTCTGGGCAACCTCGTTGTAGGGCAACGGAGGCTGCTCAAAGAAGAGCATGCGCACCAACTCAGCGCAGCGTGGCGTAAGCTTCTGGATGGCATCGCGCACCACCTGCTCTTCCTGGATCTCCTGCATCACAATCGGGGGAGCTGCTGCAATGTCCTGGGCGACTTCCTGTTCCATGGCGTCCAGTTCCACGTCGTGCCCACGTTGCTGCCGCTTGTGATGGAAACACTTGTGGGTCGCCACGGTGATGAGCCAGGAACGCAGCGATTCAATCTTGCGCACCTTGGCAAGATTCGTAAACAGGTCAACACACACACTCTGGAATATGTCGGCGGCGTCGTCCGGCGTCATTCCGTACTTTACCGGCACCGAATAGATCAGCCGCTTGTACTTGTCGATTAGCCGGTTCCAGGCCCGTTCATCACCGCCCAAGCAGTCCTGGACCAGCTTCTCATCTTCCGCTGTGGTGTCTTTTGCTCCTGGTGACGTAATGGTGTTGGCGTTGTCTTCCATCAATGGGTTCCGGCGGGGGTGCGCCAATAAAGTTCATCTGCGTTCCATAGAAGATAACTATCAATTATATCGGGGCGCAAATTACCAAGGTCCGCATGTGCTCCAGCCAGAATGTTCGGGCTGAGCAGAAATACTACTGGCACCTCGCGGGCCATGATCTCCTGCACACGGTCATAGAGCTTTTTTCTTTTCGCGTGATCCAGGGTGATTAATTGCTGTGCCATCAAGCTATCCAGCTCCGCCTGCCATGAGCCTGTCGCCGGTCTTTCATGCAGGTTCCAGAGATGCAGCGGCCCATCGGACGTGACAAAGCCCATGTCAGGATTAGGATCATCATCGGGTCCGGAAAGGCCCATGATTGCCGCCTCGTACTCATGCGAGTTCTGAATGCGGTCAAGCATGGACCGGAACTCCATGGTCACAACGTGGGCGTTAATGCCGAGCGCCTTCAGGTCTGACTGGATCATGGTAGCCATCTGACTGCGCAGGGCGTTGCTGGCACTCGCCAGAATGGTGAACTCAACCGGCTTACCGTGCGCGTCGAAAAGCACATCGCCCTTCCACGAGTAGCCGGCTGATCTCAGAAGTTCCCGCGCTTTGGCAGGAGAATGTTCGGCAACCGGCACTTCGGGATTGATCCACTGTTTCTTCCCCGGGGTCACGTTCGTCGCCAGGGGGGTCGCACGGTTCTGGTAGATCAGGCGAACCAGTCCTTTGCGATCGATTGCCATTGAGACTGCCTGCCGGAAGCGAACGTCCTTGAACCACTCCTGCGTGCGCACCACTTCAGGAAACTTGTTCGTATCCTCGTTCAGGTTGAAGAGCAAGAAGTTGTATTCCATCCCCGGTCCGGCATCAAAGAGCCGGTAATGACGTGACTGCTGATCCGGCGACAAGGCAGCATAGTTTTCCGCGCTCAAGGGAGCGATCACCTGCGTCTCACCGGCCTGGAAACGAATTACCTGGGCATCGCGGCTCGGTACGATCAAAAAAATAAGTTCATCAAGATAGGGCAGCCGCTGGCCTTTCGAATCAACCTTCCAGTAATAAGGATTACGCTCAAGCACAATGCGATCCCCAGGACTGGCCTGCTTTAGCCGGAACGGACCCAATCCAGCCCACTTCTGCGGCGAAGTAGAGAGACTCCACGCCTGCGCCAGCTTCCCTTCCGCGTAATCTTTTTCCAGCAGATGCCGCGGCAGGATGGAGACACTATCGAAAACGCGCTCCGCAGCGGCATATGGCAACGGGAATGAGAACTTTACAGAATAGGGGCCCGCTTTCTCCACAATCATCGGCTTGTCGCCAATCATCAACAGTCCCCGCTGCGGTGAGTTCACCTTCTCATCCAGATACACTCGGTAGGAAAAAACAACGTCATCGGCGTCAAAGGGCGCACCGTCAGAAAATTGGATTCCTTTTCGCAACTGCAGGGTGAATGTCCTGCCGTCCCTGGATGCAGTCCAGGATTTTGCAAGCGCCGGCTCTGTTTTACCGGTCGCCCGGTTGATGTGAATCAGGTCGGCATTCATCCGCCGAAGCACATCCTGGGTTGGCTGATCGAGCGCGGTCACAGGATTGAAACTTTTGGGTTCGGGCGACTGGCCCACGGCCAGGCGGCCACCGATCCGTCCAGGTTCCGCAGCAGCGACCCGCAGGAACTCTGGGTTCGCGTGCGCCTGAGTCTGTGCCCAGGCACCGCAGAATGAAAAGACAACAGCGAGCAGGATGCGGAAGCAGGAGTGTCGATTTTTCAAATGATCTCCTCATTTTTGGCGCCGGGACCCTGTTGTAGCAAGTTCGAAAGAGAGTAGTACGCCATCAGCACCGGCACCGGCGCAAGGCCGGGAAGCAGCAGCCACCAGTATGAAACCAGGTTGTGATACTGCTGGGCCTGCGCCAGCAGGTTGCCCCAACTTGGAAAGGGCTCTCCTACCCCGAGTCCCAGAAATGACAGCATGATCTCGAACATGATGAACTGGGGCACCAGAACAGCAAATTGACTGAGCGAAACAGAAGCTGTCTCCGGGAGCAGATGACGACGGAACAGGTAAGCTGGCGTGGCGCCGAAACCACGAGCCGCCAGGACAAAGTTTCGTTCCCGCGCCGAGAGCACGACTCCTCTCACCAGCCGGGCGGGACGGCCCCATGTAACACTCCCGATTACCAGTACCACCAGGACGAAAGCAGCCGCCGGCCCAACCTGAAGCGGCAAGAGGGAGCGAACAGCCAGCAGGAGATACAGGGCAGGAACAGCGATACAGAGTTCCGCCAGGCGCATCAGGCTCGCATCCACTACGCCACCATACAATCCGGCCAGGGTACCTGCGACCATCCCAACGCCCACACACAGGCCAGCGGCGATCAGGCCGGCAAACAATGAGACTTGTCCACCGTAAAGCGTGCGCGAGAACTGGTCACGCCCGAACCCATCAGTTCCCAGGAGGAAAATTCGGCCCGGCTCATCCACGCCGAAGAGGTGCACGTCCGTATTCAAAAACCCAAACAGCGTATACCCATCTCCTCGGGGAAAAAATCGAACAGCATACCTGGTCTCGCAGTCACGCTCGTACTGGCTAAAAGTTCCCTCTTGCTCCTTCAGACCGAATACAAACGGCCGAAAATGGGCGCGTCCCGAACAATCCACAAAGTGAATCAACGAAGGAGGGGCATGTGGAAGCGCGCGGTACTGCGTGGCATACCCGTAAGGCGCAAAAAATCCCGCCAAAAGCACCACGCCATGGAACGCGAGGAGCACGAAAGCGGAAACCATGCTGCGCGAATAACGTTTCATTCCTGCACCCGGATCCGCGGATCGGCAACATACAACAGAATGTCCGCCAGCAAATTCCCAGTGACCAGCAACAGTGCGGAAAGAAGAACTCCACCGAGGGTCACGAACATATCGCGCGCGAGAATGGCCTCCAGCATGGTGGGCCCCAGACCAGGCCAGCTGAGGACGATCTCCACCACAAGAACCACGCTGAACATCAGACCGAAGGAAAGACCAAACAGAGAAATCAGGGGATTTGCCGCCGCAGGCAGCGCATAACGAAACAAAAGCCGGAGTCGTGGTATCCCATGCCCTTCGGCGGCCCGGATGTGAGGTGACTGTAGCACCTGCTTCATCTCGGCATACACGTGCCTCAAAATCGGCGCTACTGCGCTGAGGATAAAAACTGCGCTGGGAAGCACCAGATGGGAAAGCAGATCCTTGGCCGCGGGCAATAAACCGGCTTTCACTCCCACTGACGTCATCCCTCCGGTGGGGAACAAGTGCGTCCGCGCGGCAAAGAGCAACGCCGCCAGGCCAAGTAGCACATCCGGAGTTGCCAGCATCATGGAAGTGCCAAACGAAAATGCCCTGCTGGTCCAGCGGCCCCCATAACCGGCAAACAGAACGCCAGCGACCAGCGCTATCGCCCAGCACACAAGTAGAGCTGGCACGGCGAGCACCAGGGTATTCGCAAGGCGCGGTAGCAGTAGCCTGGTTACCGGCTGGTTGTAGGAGAATGAGTACCCCATGTCGCCTTTGATTAATGCCGCGAGCCAGCGACCGTACCGCACCGGGAGGGGCCGATCTAATCCGTATTGCGAACGCAGAGAGTGAAGTACGTCGGCGGAGATGTTCGGATTCAGCTGTGCTTCAGAGAAGAAATCGCCGGGAATTGCCTGCGTGAGCACAAAGAGCAGAATGGAGACTCCTAGCAGCAGAAGAAAGGTCTGTCCGAGCCGTTTTGCGAGGTAAAGGATCACAATACGGCCTCCAGCCCCACGGCGCGCAGGGATTCGCTCTGGCTCACGATCGCCTGCGTGACAGGATTCTCGCTTTCAAGCATTCCCGCCGGCGAGGTGCGGTCAACAATGCGGCCGGCATCCATAACCAGAACTTCAGAGGCAAACAGTGACACGAAATTCAGGTCGTGGGTGATGTGAATACATGCAAGCGAATGGTGCTGCTGAAGCTCAAGCACCAGGCGCATCATGCGGGCCTGCAACGGCAGATCAAGGCCGGAGAAAGCTTCGTCCAGAATGAGGATCCGCGGATTCGCTGCCAGGGCTCGCGCCAGTGCCAGCCGCTGCTTCTGGCCGCCGCTGAACTCGTCCGCCCTGCGATCCATCCACTCAGGGTCAAGCCCAACTTCCTCCATCGCAGTTTCAACGCGTTCGCGCCGTTCCTGCGCTTTGAGCCTGCCTTGAATCACCAGCGGTTCCGCAATAACGTCAAAGGCTGTGAACCTTGGATTCAGTGCCGCGCCTGCATCCTGGAAGATCATCTGTACCGCACCGGCCCTCTTTTCGCCGCTGATCAAAATCTCGCCTCGATCTTGCTGTTCCAGTCCCGCCAGGCAGCGTGCCAGGGTGGATTTGCCAGACCCGGAGCGGCCGATAATTGCTGCGGATACCCCTTGATGGACTTCGAAGCTGACATCATTCAGGGCGGTGATCTCGAACCCCCTGTTGGAGAATGGGCGGCGCTGGATAAATTTCTTGCTGAGCCCCTGAACCTGCATCAGTGGCTCAATTGCGACCGAGCTCCGGGGGCCAGCAACGCGCCCCAGGGTCTTTTCCGGCGAGATCAATCCCGCAATCGAGTCATCTTTGCTCGCCGCCAGCTCCTCCACGGTCCCAGTGGCGGCTATTTCTCCCTTGCGCATCACGAGCACGCGGTCGGCGAGCCCCTCTAATATGCGGGCATTGTGAGTAATAAAGATCATCGCAAGTTTCCGCTCGGACCTGATTCTCCTGAGAAGGGCAAGAACCTCGGCTTGCGTTGCTGAATCAAGCGCGCTGAGAGGTTCATCAGCAATGAGCAGCGACGGTGAGCAGATCAGCGCCTGGGCAATGGCAGCGCGCTGCCGCTGCCCTCCGCTGAGCTGGTGTGGATACGCCTTCATGATACGCGCTGGCTCATCAAAGCCTACGTCCCGCAGAATCGCTTCAACCCGCTTCTTCCTCTCCGTGCGCGAGAGGTCGCGGTGTGCCGCCAGCACGTCTTCGATTTGCCTTCCGATATCTACGACAGGATTCAGTGAAAGTGCGGGCTCCTGCGAGATGAGTGCGATCCCCTCGCCACGCAACTGCCGAAGTTCGGCATGGGAACAGCCCAGCATGTCTCTTCCCCGGAAGCAAAGGCGATCTGCAGCAACCTGGGCGTTCGAAGGGAGGAGCCGAAGTAGGGCCTGTGCCAGAGAGCTCTTGCCTGACCCTGATTCTCCCACCACTCCGATAGTCTCCCTTTCCCCGACTTCAAGGTCGAGGGACGAGAGCGCCACAGACGAGCGGCCGTCAGCGCCTGTGTAAACCACGCGCAACCCGGCAACGCTTAAGAGCGGGCCTGCAGCAGGAGAATTCATTGACTCCGGAAGCAAAGGATTTTCCGGAAGGAAGACCCGTTGTCTCCTCAGCTCCTATCTAAGGGTTTTGTTAGCCCCCATTATGCAGCAGCTTCACCGGAAATTGCTCTAAGCAAAGGACCTAAGCTCCGTTTAAACGATGCTTGGGTGAACCAGTGCAGCACATGAATCGTAAGAAACTAAGACTTGGGGCGCGCGCGGGTAACTGGATTGTCACAGGCTTGGCGGGGCCTCACAAGTTACGCCCGTTTCCCGGTGAGCCCGTTTTAGGGCTCTTTCTTCGGCAAATTTCGCAGTGCCCCACAGCCGAACGTGAGTAGGCGTAGCACCTTAGTACCTTCGTTCTCAGGGATTCAGCGGAATTCAAAGGCAGGCGCTCCTTAATACCGTCTTACGGCAATTTCAGATTTCAGGCCGAATCCACGGGAGGTCCAGTTTGCCTCGCAGATCGCGTGTCTTTTGCTCCAGCCTTGCGCTCATTTCATTTCTGTTCCTGCTTGCTCTGAGCGGCTGCGGTAGCGGTGCAAGGAGTGCGTCTGCATCGGCAGCATTGCCGGGCTCCTCTGCGACTCCGACCCCCGTTCCGACGCCCAGCGCCTCACCCACACCTTCAGCAGCCGCCACAGTGCTGACCAATGTCCAGGACACACCGAATTGGCTGACTTGCGGAGCCTGCGGCAACAATGGCGCTACGGGCTCGGTACCTACATATTCCTTCGCTACCGGAATCACCTCGCCCAGTCTTGACGGCCGATCTGCGCAATTCTCCATCGCCGCCTCAGTTCCATACACGAACGCGTACTTCTACCAGAAGCACACTGCGATCCCAAACGAGATCTCAGCGCTGACGTATGAATTCGATTTCTACGTGCCCACAGGGATGCAAACGGCGCCTCAGGCGCTTGAGTTTGAATGCCAGCAAATCCTCAACGGCTGGATTTACAACTTTAGCTGGCAAGCAGCTTATGTCGGGGGCGTGTGGCGAATCTTCGATTACGGATTGCAGCAATGGCAATCAACCGGCATTCCCGTACAGCCGTTCGCCGCGGGAACATGGCACCACGTGCTCGCGGAATATCACAACGACGCAGCCAATCACATTGTCTGGCATGACGCGCTTACCGTGGACGGGGTGCGCTACCCGGTGAACATCTCCCACAACGCTTTTTTCTCCGGTGCGGCCAATCAATTCACCAATGCCTTCCAGCTCGACAGTAACAGCACGGCCACGCCGTACAGCGTTTACATCGATCAGATGACGATCACCTACCGCTGAATCTCTTATTCGTAGTGCAGGGCGACCATAGGATCCACCTTGGCCGCTCTGCGCGCCGGAATATAGCTGGCCAGCACACCGATGGCCGCAAGTCCCAGCGCCATGCCGATGTACGCCAGCGGTTCAATGCTCTTCACGCCGTACATTAGCTTGATCACGGACCTGGCCCCGGCAAAAGCTGCTACCAGCCCAAGCACCAGTCCCACGATCATCGTGACCGAGTTTTGGCGGATCACCATCAACATCACATCCAAGGGCCGAGCTCCTAAAGCCAGACGAATTCCAAATTCGCGGATCCTCTGTCCCACGGAATACGCAACCACTCCGTAGATTCCAACCGCACACAAAATCAGCGCCACTGCGGCGAATACCGCGAGCAGGCTGGCAGCGAACTCAGCGGCCCACAATGCTTGTGAAATCACCTCTCCAATAGGCCACACGTTAGTGAGTGGAAGGTTGCGGTCCATTCCCTGCACCTCACTGCGCACCGTGTTCAAAACCGTCCTGGGATCTCCGGAGGTGCG
>JBAIYI010000403.1:0-2809 GCA_037915955.1 Terriglobales bacterium | reverse complement strand
CCCTGGTGAATACTTACGGCGCTACGGAGTGTTCAGACGACACCACTCATTTCGTCGTCAGTCGCACGAACCATGAGATTGTTCGCATTCCGGTGGGTCGTTCCATCCCCGGAGCGCAGCACTATGTGCTCGATAAGGAGCTGCGGCCTTTGCCCGCCGGCTGCGCCGGACAAATAGCGATTGCAGGAGACGTGGTTGGCCGCGGCTACCTGGCCGATGCTGCAACCACCGCTCGCACGTTTGTCCCCGACCCGTTCCGCGGCGACGGTTCCCGGCTTTATCTAACGGGCGACCTCGGGCGCTGGAACTCTGCAGGAGAGCTCGAGTTCCTGGGACGAACGGACAATCAGGTGAAGCTGCACGGCCACCGTGTGGAACTGACGGAGATCGAAGGCGCTCTTTCGAAAGTAGCCGGCGTGCGGCAGGTGGCGGTTGTGATCTCAGAAGAACAGGGCTCGCAACGACTGCTCGCCTATTGGGTGGGCGTGCCCGGCCTGGACGGTGGTGCTCTTCGAGACCACGCCCAGAGAGAGCTGCCGAGCTACATGGTACCCAATGCTTTCGTGCAAATGCCCGTGCTTCCGCTCACTCCAAACGGAAAAGTGGATCGGCAAGCCCTGCCCAAGCCTGCAGAGTCAAGCGGCAATGCATTTGTGCCGCCACGGGACGACTTCGAATTCCGCATTGCAAAGCTGTGGCGTCAGGAGCTCGGAATTTCCACGGTGGGAGTGTTTGAGAATTTCTTCGAGCGGGGAGGGCATTCACTGAAAGCAGTCTCCATGATCAATCGTCTGCAGAATGAGTTCAATATCAGCCTGCCGTTGCGCACGTTGTTCGATTACCAGACGATTGACAGTCTCAGCCGTGTTATCCGTGAGCGCTCTCAGTCCGGAGGAAGCACCCGGCCCTCAACCAACAGGGTGGTGATGTTACAAGCGGGTTCACCATCAACGTTGCCGCTCTTCCTTGTTCATCCCCATGGCGGAACAGTGTTCTGTTACCAGGCATTGTCCACTGCAATTGGAGATGAGGTGCCGGTCTACGGAATACAGTGCCGTGGTCTCGAAGAGGGTGAATCGCCAATCTGTTCTATCCCGGAAATGGCCTCTGAATATGTGAAAGACATCCTCCGGACTCAACTTCAAGGACCGTATCAGATTGCCGGCTGGTCTCTCGGCGGCCCCATCGCCTTTGAAATCGGCAGGCAGCTTGAGGCGGCAGGGCACAAGATCGCCCTGCTGGGCATTTTCGATTCCGCGCTTCCTATCTCCACCGGGAAGCAAATCCAGGAACTCCTGCCAGCGTCGATTAAAGCGGAAGAGTTCGGTTCGCAAATGTCCATGGCAGCATTTGCCCGCTGGTTCTTCCGCGCCGATGAAAAGCAGCTGGATGGACTGACCGATGAGCAGATTGTTGCCACGCTCAAAGAGATGGCGCAGCGCGCGGGAATGCTTCCACCGGACGTCTCTCCCGCCATGATGAAACGATTTATCGCAGTGGCGATCCATAGTGGCATCGCCCTTTACCAATACAAACCGGATACTCCGGTGTGCAGCGATCTCGTGTTGTTCCGCGCCGCACAGAGTCTGGTGGACGATCCCGAATGGTGGTCTCCATGGACGCAGGGCGTTGTACACACGGTGAATGTAGCCGGATCCCATCATGACATGGTCTTTCCGCCGGCGGTGCAAACACTGGCCGGCGCCCTGAAACAGCGGCTTGGAAGGCGCCTCCGTGCGCAAGAGGCAATGGCATGAAAAAAGGGCAGCTCGAAATCGATACTCTCGAGCTGAGTGAACTGGCGGAGAGTAGTCCAGGTTTCGACCCGGAGCCGAATGAGGCTGAGGCTGAAGCGTCAAGGCTCGCACAATTTGGTGATGTGCCTGCGTATGTCTCGTCTTCGCAGGAAGGTGTAGGCCGGCTTTCGCGACCTCCAAATCCTGTGCTCTTCCGGCTGCTTTATGAGAAACAGGCTGAACATGACCTGATTGAGGTATTGCCACATCTGCTGCGGATCGATGCCGCGCACGTGGTAATGCTGGTCCATGCACAGCTGCTCTCGCCGGAGGTTGCCGCGGAGCTGTTACGCGTCAATCGCGACCTGGAGCGGCTCATCAGGCTGGGCAAACAGGCCCTGGTCACGAAGTCCCAGCATAGGGGCTTCTATTTTCTCTACGAGCAGGAGTACATCAATCGGCTGGGGAAGCAGGTGGGCGGGGCAGCTCACCTTGCGCGCAGCCGCAATGACATCAATGCGACGGTTACCCGTTCGCGGATGCGGGAAGAGTTGCTTGCCATGCTGGCTGAGTTCTGCAGGATGGCGTACACAATCTGCAGCGCGGGCCAGAAATATTCTGATGCTGTCATGTGCGGTTTCACGCATATGCAGCCAGCGCAACCCAGCACCCTTGGACATTACCTCGCCGCAGTGCTTTCGGAACTGCTGCGCTCTGCAGAGCTTCTGGACTCCTCGTATGACACGATCAATGCGTGCCCTATGGGGGCGGCGGCGGGTCTGGGTACATCATTCGCCATCAACCGCGGCGAAGTGGCGGAACTGCTCGGCTTCAACTCGATCATCGCGAATTCTGCAGACGCGGTGGCTTCCCGCGATTACCTTGTCCATCTCTTGAGCGGCATGGCCATGATGGGTATTTCCTTTTCTCGCTTCGCCACTGATTTCCAGATCTGGTCGAGCGCTGCCTATGGCTTTGTGGACTGGGAAGACGATCTGGTCAGTACCAGCTCCATCATGCCGCAGAAAAGAAATGCTTTCGTATGGGAGAACATCCGCGGTAAGGCAGTGGCG
>JBAIYI010000290.1:0-4744 GCA_037915955.1 Terriglobales bacterium | reverse complement strand
CGAAGCGCTCGAGATCGTAGTACGGATTCGTCAATGCGGTGATCTCGGCCTCGCAGCCGTTGCAGGATCCGGCATCAAGCTGGCGGACGTTCAACGCCCGCCCCAATAGGCGGCTGATTTCTTCTTTCGCGAATTCCGGGGAGGGAGCTTCAAGGACGACCTCGGCGTGGTTCTCAAAATCAAAGTGCTGCACCAGCTCCTGCCGCGGAACGCCGCAACGCAGTAGTTTCTTCGCGACAGAAACAGCCTGCGGGGCGGATTCCAGGCACCGGCCGCACCCGATGCATTCCCCGTAATCCATCCGTAAAAACTGCCGGCCGTTCACTTCCGCGATCCTGAGTGCTGGCGTGGGACAGACATCGCTAACCGCGCGCGCTATTTCCCTCGTCACGCGCGCGGGATCGAATTCAGGCATGCGGCTTCCGGCAGCGTGGCCCAGCAATTCCTCCACCGGGATAAGCCGCTGCGGAGCCTGTAAACTGCGCTGAATCACATCAAAAATCATCGGTCACATCCTGAGTACGACAAGTTGAAGCTCTTGTTGATCAGGGGGAAGTCAGCAATCACATTTCCAGCGACCGCATGCGGCAGTGCAGGCCAGTTCTGAAATGAAGGCGACTTGATATAGCAGCGTTCCAGACGGCGATTCTCACCTCGTACCCAGTACAAGAGCTCACCACGCGGTGACTCCACTGCGGAAAAACCTTCAAAAGCAACATCAGTGCGGAACTCTGTTCTTATTGGGCCGGGCTGCAGTTGTTCCAGGGCATTCAATATCAGCTGCGCTGACACTGCCGTTTCCGCAATCCGCACCCGCGCCCGCGCCAGCACGTCGCCGTAGTGCAAGGTCGGAACGTCGAAAGTAAGGCCCTGATAGGCTCCATAAGCGTGATCGCGTCGCACATCCAGATCCACGTCGCTGGCCCTGGCCACAATGCCGACAACTCCAAGATCCGTCGCGACCTGGCGTTTCAATACGCCCGCGGTTTCGAACCGGCTCTGCACCGAAGGTCGCTCGATTATGATGCTCGCCATTTTTGCGAATTCGTTAGCCGTCTGAGTGACTGCCTGGTGAAGCGCTTCGGCGGCTGCCGGATTGATATCGCGCGTGACCCCGCCGGGAACCGCAACGCCACGCCAATATCGCGAGCCGATTACGCGCGAGCCGGCCTGGAGCAGGTCTTCCTTAATGCGCGCGCAGTATGCGGCTGGAACAACAAACGCTACATCGCCGGAGAGCGCTCCCACATCGGCAATGTGAGCCATCATCCTCTCGAGTTCCAGACCGATCAGGCGGATGAGTTCCGCGCGCCGTGGCACCGCGGCTGCGTGTGCCTGCTCCACCGCCTGGCAATAAGCCACGGCGTGAGAAAAACAATTGTCGCCGGAGACCGATTCGGCGATGATCGGCCCGTTCATCAATGGTGTGCTCTGAAATAATATTTCTGTGCCCTTGTGGGTGTAGAAGTGACGCAGCTCGAGAAACAGCACATTGTCACCCATTACGCTGAAGCGGAAGTGCCCTGGTTCGATCACGCCCGCATGGACCGGCCCCACAGCAACTTCAGCAACACCCTCGCCCTCAACCTTGAGAAACTCATATGGCTCATCGGCCCAGTTTAGCCTTTCAGCGGCATCAAGCATGGGATGGTAGTTGCCCGGCCAATTCTCATGGAGCAGCAGCCGGCGCAGGTCAGGATGGCCGGCGATCTCAAATCCGAACTGATCGTGCAGCTCGCGTTCATACCATGCTGCGGCGGCCGTGATTCCGGTGAGCGACGGTACGGGACCTTCGGCTGTCTCGGTCACCACACGATAGCCTTCACCCGGAACATCCACGATGTAACGCACCACAGGTCTTCGTTGCAGCCCGTCCAGAGAGCCAAAGATGCAGACCAGTCGCGCCGGACTGGGCTGCGCCGTTTGCAGAAGGCGCGCCACTTCAACGGCGCCGCCGATCTGCTGGGTTGGTTGTGAAGGCGTGCTCATAAACTCAGTACCGTCATGGCGCGATGAATCATGCCGACAAATGCCGTGGGCAAGTGCACTCCCATTCCCAGCACCACGCAGGCGCAGATCGCCATGGCCATGATTTCCGTTTTAGCGATGACCGGGGCTTTCTGTGACGTATCCTCTCCGCCGAGCATGCGCTGCAGTTGGAAGACCAACGCTCCAAACCCCACGACGATCGCAAGCAGAACGACGGTTACCATGGCGTGGTTTTCCTGCACAAAGGCCGCGTTCAAAATGGCGAATTCGCTGACGAAGAGAGAAAAAGGTGGCATGCCGATGATCGCCAACACGCCGGCAGCGAGGAATATGCTTGTCCATCGCATGCTGCGGGCCATCCCCGAGATCTTGTCCAGCCGCAGCGTGCCAAAGTTCTCCCGCACATTCCCGGCAACGAAGAAGAGCAAAGACTTTGCCGCCGAGTGATTGAAACTATGAAGCAACGCGCCATAAATGCCCAGGGGGATGCCAATTCCTATGCCCGTTGCCACCATGCCCATGTGTTCCACGCTGCTGTATGCAAGCAGGCGCTTCAAGTCGCGCTGCACCATCATGAGCAGCGAGGCCCCGACGAGTGACAGCGCTCCGAAGATCAGCAGCATGGTGTGGCTGAACGCCGGACCGATGGCATGAACGGTGATGACGTCATAGCGCAGGAGAGCGTACATGGCGCAGTTCAGCAGCGCAGCAGAGAGCATCGCGCTGATGGGAGAAGGCGCTTCAGCGTGGGCGTCCGGGAGCCAGCTATGCATCGGCACAAAGCCGATCTTGGTGCCATAGCCTACGGCGACAAAGAGGAAAGCGAGCTTGATCAGGCTGGGTACCTGCTCGCCAAGTGCCGGGCCCACCTGGACAAGAGTTGTCCAGTTGAGCGCCGCCGGTGAGGGAATACCGGACCGCACCGCCGCCAGATAGAGGGCGATGGTACCGAAGAGCGCAAACGCGATCCCCACAGTGCAGACCACCAGATATTTCCAGCCGGCCTCAATTGCGCCTTCCGTGTTGTAAAAGCCCACCAGCAGCGCCGAAGCCAGCGTGGTGGCTTCCATCATGATCCACAGCAGGCCAAGGTTCTCGCAGAGATATGCTGCCAGCATCGTGAACAGGAAGAGAAATAGCAGGCTGTAGAACCAGCGCGGCGAAGAAAATCTGCCCTTCGGAATATGACGCAGGTAGCTCACCGAGTAGAGCAGAGTCACAAGAAAGACCAGCCCCAGGCTCATCAGGAAGAGCGTGGTCAGGCCGTCGGCACGGAAATACGAGCCAAGAGTGACCGCTGTTTCGCGATGCACGCGCCACGCCATGTTGGCCAGTAAAGCGATCTCAACACATCCGCCGGTAACCGCAAATCTCGTAGCGTACCTGCCGTTGCTGAAAAGCAGCACAAACACGGCGACGACGGCCGGCAGCACGAGAGGTAACAGCAAAGTCATCGGCTAACCTCTCAGCCTGCGCAGCTTGGAAACATCAAGGTCAGCAAAGCTGTCGCGAATACGGAAAGTAAAGAGGCCCATCAGGAATACTCCCATCAGCACATCAAAGGCGATCCCGATTTCAATGACCAGCGGCATGCCGAAAGTCGTCACTAGGGCAGCCATGAAGATCCCGTTCTCCAGAATCAGCAGGCCGAGAATCTGGGCCAGCGCTTTGTTGCGGGTAATCATCAGGAAACATCCCATCAGCATGATGGCCACTGCGGCGGCCAGCGGATCACGCGCCACGTTCAATTCCCGCGCGTAAGACTGAACGGCGGAAAACGAAACCAGGATTAATGCCGCAGCCACGAAAACCGAGGGAGCCGGCGAGAGAGAGGCTTTCACGTCGCGGGTGGTCCGTAGCTTTTTCACCAGATAGAAAAGTACCCAGGGAATCGCAATCACCTTGAGCACCAGCACCACGGATCCCACGATGTATGCCTCGGTCGAATGGTGCAGGTGAGCGATGGCAAAGACCTGGGCCGCAATTACCGCGGATTGAACAATGAAAAGAGAAATGCAGGTGGAAAGGCGACGTGTGGCAGCCAGCAGCAGCAGCGTGAGGAAAATCAGCACTGTGGAAGAGCTGAGTGCGTGCGAGGCGGCGTGGCTGATCAGTCCCATGTTTTACCTCTTCAAAATTACCGTGAACACGATGGCAAGAATCGCGAGCGCGGAAGCGATCCCGAGAAACTCAGGGACCACGTACATCCTGAGCTTGGCCACAACGCTTTCCAGAACGGCAACGGCGAGCAGTGCCAGGCACAGCTTGAGGACATATATGACTGCCGCCAGCAGGAGAGCGATCACTCCGGTTTCCGCGGCAATTCCCCACGGTGCGAACAACGCGATAACCAGGGCGATCAGCAGGTTCAACTTCAGCGCATGCGCCCACTCGATAAACGCCAGGCTCGGCCCGGAGTATTCAAGCACCATAGCTTCATGAATCATGGTGAGTTCAAGGTGGGTTGTGGGATTGTCCACGGGCATGCGCCCGGCCTCTGCCAGCACCACGAAGATCAGCGCGGTCAGGGCGAGCACGTGCACGGCGGAGATATCGAAAAAGCTCTGCCCTGTGGTCCAGGCCACAACGCCCGCGAGATTCCCGGACTTTGCCAGAATCGCCACAGCCATCACTGACAATAAGAGAGGAGACTCCGCCAATGCCGAAACCATCGCTTCGCGGCTCGCGCCCATGCCTCCAAAGCTGCTTCCCGGATCGAGTGCGCCCAGCATCATCAGAAAGCGAGCAAACGCCA
>JBAIYI010000333.1:0-3134 GCA_037915955.1 Terriglobales bacterium | reverse complement strand
GACAAACCGCTTCTTGATCAATGAGCTCGTAAAGACGGTGGTTGCAGACTTTTTCGGCAACATCGCGCTCGACCTCTATTCCGGTGTAGGCCTTTTTGCCAACCACCTGGCCAAGCGTTTCACGCAGGTGTTTGCCGTGGAATCGGGGCCAGCTTCGGCTGCGGATCTCCAAACGAATGTGCTGAAGAATGTCGTACCCGTAAAAACGCCGGTGGAGCAGTTCCTGCCGCGCTGCCTGAATATGAATCCGGAAATCGTGGTTGTGGATCCGCCCCGAGCGGGCATGGGAATCAAAGCTACGCAGCTCTTAGGATCGCTCCGTGTGAAGCGCATCTCCTACGTCTCATGTGACCCGGCCACTCTCGCGCGCGACATCAAGCTGCTGATCGAGAACGGATACAACGTGGAAGAAGTTCACATGATCGACCTCTTCCCGCAGACCTTTCATATAGAAACTGTGGTGAAGCTGGGCCGCTGAAGTAGAATAGCTGCGCTTCTTCGCTATCCAAAGAACGTGCAAGCCGGCTCCTCATCGCTCCCTGCTCCCATGGCCGTGGCGGCCGCCTCGTTCGCGGCCGGAATCTTTCTCGCCGATCACCTGACCCGTCCTGCGTGGCTCTGGCTTAGTGCTGCGTTAGCGCTAACGTTCTGTGCGCTAACGGCGAACCGCTTTGCGCGTGTTTACCTGGCCTGGTTTGTGGTGATCATGGCGCTGGTCTGTGCTGGAGCATTCGGCCGAACAGGAACGCCGGCACCTCGTATGGAAGTCCCACCGCTGCAGTTCATTAATGGTGATCCTGTGGAAGTCACCGGTTTTGTCTCCAGCGACGCCGCGCTGCTGCCCGGCGGCGATCGCCAGCGGATGGACGTGATTGCGGAAACCATCAAGCTCGGTGACGAGAAATTTAAAAAGGCAGTAGGCCTGCGCATCACGTTCTACGACCGCGATCTTGTCTTCGATCCGGACGCTGAAGCGCCAGATGACTCCGTAATGCCGCGCCTCGCTTACGGGCAACGACTCCGGTTTGTGGCCAAGCTGCGGCCGCCGCGCAATTTCAGGGATCCAGGCGCCTTTGACTACGAAGGCTACCTGCACCGACTTGGCATTGTGGCCGTGGGTTCCGGTTCGGCAAAAGACCTGGAGCTTCTGCCCGGTACGTCAGGCACTCGCGCGGGCCGCTGGCGCAGTGCCATCCGGCGAAGCCTGATGGCCCACATCACTGGAGCGAAGTATCCATTATGGAGCCGTGAGGACGGGGCTATCTTTGCCGCGATGATCATTGGCGAAGATTCGCTGCTGCTGCGCGACGTGCGAGAAGAGTTCCAGGCCACCGGTGTTTATCACCTGCTGGTGGTTTCAGGAATGAACGTGGGTCTGCTGGCCTTTGCTGTGTTCTGGCTTGCGCGCCGCACGCGAGCGCCGCAATGGCTGGCTTCAGCGATTACCGCCGCGCTGGCCTGTTTTTATGCGTACGTGGCCGGCATGGGGGTGCCGATCCAGCGCGCCGTTCTCATGTTATGCCTCTACTTGCTGGCGCGGCTATTCTATCGTGGCCGGGCGCCGCTCAATGCCACCGGCTTTGCCGCGCTGGTTGTGCTCGTGGTCTCCCCACAGGCAATTTATGAGGCCGGATTTCAACTTACATTTTTGGCTTTGCTGGCTATCGCTGGTATCAGCGTGCCCATTCTGGAGCGCACGTCAGAGCCTTTACGCAAAGCGCTGCTGCATATGGACTCCACTTCCTATGACCTCGGCCTTGCCCCGAAGTTGGCGCAGCTTCGGCTCGATCTGCGGCTGACTATCGAAAGGCTGGAAAGATTTGTCGGCCGGGTTCCGGCGCGCTGGCTTATCCGTGGCCTTTCCGGGTTGGCCATCGCGATGTTTGAAGTCATTGTGGTCTCGGCAATCACACAGGCCACCCTCGTATTGCCGATGCGTGCTTACTTTCACCGTACTGCCATCGTCGGGCTTGCAGCGAATGTTCTGGTCCTGCCGCTTGCCGGAATCATGCTCAACTCCGGCGTGGCCGCCATCGCGCTCAGCTACGTTGCAGCGCCGCTAGCAAGAGCAGCCGGATGGATCGCATCGCTGGCACTGCACTGGACTCTGGCATGCCTCGTTTGGCTTGAGCATTTCCATATCTCATTGCAGCGCCTGCCCGATCCGAACCTTACGCTCTGGACCGTTGCAGCGCTTGCCACGATCACGGCGCTGGCCCTCGTGCGCCGCCACAGGGTTCTGGTGTTTGCTGGACTGGCGATGCTCTTCACCGCCGCCGGCGTCGGAGCGTTCTATTCTCCAGCGCCGCGGCTATTTCCAGGAAAGCTGGAGATAACCGCCATCGACGTGGGGCAGGCAGATTCCATCCTGGTGATTTCACCGGAGGGCAAAGCGATGCTGGTAGATGCGGGCGGAAGTCTCGGTCCGGTTCGCAGCGAGTTTGATTATGGTGAGGACGTGATCTCCCCTTATCTATGGACTCGCGGCATCGAACGGTTGGATGTGGTTGTTCTTACCCATGCTCACGCCGACCACATCGGAGGTATGGCCCGAATAATTGAGAATTTTCGTCCGCGGGAATTGTGGGTAGGCCGGAACCCTGAAACCAAGGCTCTGGAGCGCGTCTACAGCACCGCCACGCAGGATAGCGCTGCCGTGCGCACCCATGCTGCGGAAGAAATTCTCCCATGGAGTGGCACGGAAATCCGATTCCTTTCTCCTCCTGCAGATTGGGTCCCGAAACCGAAGAAAAGCAACGATGACTCTTTGACGTTCCTCATTTCGTTTGAGCACACAAGCGCTCTATTGGCTGGCGATGTCGAAAGAAAGATGGAAGCGTTGATTGCCAGCGAGTCACCCAGGGCAGACCTGCTGAAGGTTGCACACCATGGAAGCGCAACTTCCACCAATCCTGACTTTCTCGCCGCGGTGCAGCCGAAGGTCGCGGTGATCTCGGTAGGGCGCAATACCTTCGGCCATCCCCGAGCAGAGGTCCTGGAGCGCCTGGAACGAAATCACGTGCGCACCTATCGGACGGACAGGCTTGGTGCCGTTACGTTCCTGTTATCGAAAGCGGGAGTCGAAGTACGTACCATTGAGAAGTGAATCAAGGCTCCGGGGTGCTGTCATCCGT
>JBAIYI010000640.1:0-10232 GCA_037915955.1 Terriglobales bacterium | reverse complement strand
ATAAGCGCCGTTGTTGAACAGCAGGTCTTCGCAGAGATTTTCCTGGTGCTTGAGGCAGTAAAAACAGGAGCCGCAGGGCGCGGAGTTCAAGGCCACCACGCGCATACCTGTTTTGAAATCGCGCACGCCGGGCCCAACCTGTTCGATGACTCCTGAGAGCTCGTGTCCGAAGAGCGCCGGAGGCACAATCATACGGGCGTGGTAACCGCGCTGGAAGACTTTGAGATCCGTGCCGCAGGTAAGTGCTACGTTCACCTTCACCAGCACTTCCCCGCGTTCCAGAGTGGGAACCGGAACTTTTTCGATCTTTACGTCCTCTTTGCCGTAGAGGACCGCCGCAGTCATTTGTGCTTTCAACGGTTTTCCCACTCCAATCCAGGTTGGATCACAACCTTGAGTGAATCCGGGCCTGGGTGGGAGGCCAGATGTAATGCCTCCACCGCCTGCCCCAGCGGAAAACGGTGCGTGATCAGACGGGCAAAATCAACGTCGTCGCTGAACACCAGCCGCACGTTCTCTTCCTGCAGGTCCACTGACGCGCTGTAAGAGCCCATCAGTGTTTTTTCATCAACGCAAACCGCAGCAGGATCGATTGTCACTTCGCTTCGCTGCGTCTGCGCAAACAGCATCACCCGCCCACCCGGGCGCGCCGCGTCAATTGCCGGACGGATCAGGCTGTTCCCGGCGGTCGCAAGGATCACCGCATCGGCGCCGCGGCCGTTGGTCATTTCGCGCACCAGTTGCATGGGATCGGTTTGCGAAGCATTCACGTTGTGCCGCAACCCGTAACTCTCGCTCATTGTAAGGCGTTGCGGATACAAATCGGAAGTTACCACGGTCGCTCCAGCGCGACGCGCCAGCACTGCGAGCATGATTCCAATAGGCCCCTGTCCAATCACCAGCACCGTTTCGCCCGGCGCCAGCCGCAGCGTTTCCATTGCCTTCATGCACGTGTTCACCGGCTCAATGAATGAGGCCTGCTCGTAGGAAACATGATCGGGGATCTTCACCAGCCCCTTGCGCACGATCCAGTCCATCGCCAGAACGTATTCGGCGAATCCACCGCCGCTGGGCTCGAATCCGGCCGTGGCGCCGACCTTTTTGTAGACGGGGCATTGCGCGAAGACCTTGTGCTTACAGTAAAAGCATTCCCCGCAAGGTATGTGATGGAACACCATCACGCGGTCGCCGATATCGAAACCTTCAACTGCGTCGCCCATCGCAACAATCTGGCCGGTGGTTTCGTGTCCGAAAATACGCGGCGCTGAGTGTGATCCGGTGGCAATTTTCTTCAGGTCCGTGCCGCAGATTCCGCAGGTATGCACCCGGATCAGCACTTCACCGGGGCCGGGTGCCGGTACTTCCACAGCTTCCAGGCGCACGTCATTCTTGCCCCGATACACGGCTGCCTGCATGGTTGAGGCAATCGCAGTGCGCGATTTCAGGTCAGTTTTGATGGCCGTCTGCATCAGTTTTTCGAGTATTCCGCTCCATTTAGTGTAACAACTTTGGCTGCCTGCAGGTTCTCCCCAAGGTTCTTGTCCAGCCAGTCACACAGGGCGCGAACTGCTTTGCCGGTATTACGAGCCAGCTTAATCACAGAAGCCCAGTATTGCGGACGAACGCTGACCCAGCGCGCAAATTTACCCTCATCGAAGTACCCTTCGTAATCGACAAACGGCGCCAGCGGCGGCATCACGAAATCGAACTCGTCAGAAATCGTCTTCACGCAACGAAACGCCAGCCCGTTTTCCATTGCCACTCTGGCAACACCTGCTGCTTCCATGTCCACTACCAGAGCATGAAAACAGTCCACCAACTCAGCCTTGGATTTTGTGTTGGCGATTTCGAACGTTGTTACCAGAACCCCACCGCCCACAACGTCGCCGCCCACTTCACAGCGATATTCGGTTCCAGTTGCTGCATCCACAATCACGTTGGGCAGTACCAGGCTTCCCGGCTTAAGGCTGCGAATCAACCCGCCGGCAACTCCGGCAGAAACTAAAATTTGCGGCGCATAACGTTCCACCACGGCGCGCGACGCCTGCTCCGCGCGCTCGCGTCCCATGCCGCAGAAGAGCACCACTACGTCATTGCGTTCATAGCAAAGCAGTGAACGATCTCCGACACTGGTCACGTTCAGGGCCCAGCCCTGAATCAAAGGTTTGAGTTCCCGTTCCATGGCGGCGATGACTGCCACGCGGCATCTCATGCCTGCACCGCCTTCATTTCCTGCAGTGGCTCTACGTAGCCCTGCACCCGAAACCAATCCACCGCCCGTCGCAGCGCATCTTCCACGGGCACCACTCTATAGCCCAGTTCGCGCTCCGCCTTGGCCGATGAAGCGAACATCTTCTTCCGGCCCATCTTTACGGCATCCATCGTTGCGCGCGGCTCCTTGCCCATCACAACTCCGGTGAAGAACTGGTCAAAGGCGGCAAACCCCATGGCGACGGCGTGCGGAACTTTCATGGTCGGCGAAGGCAGCCCTGTAAGCGCCGCCAGCTTGTCCAGAATCTGCTTGAGTGTAAGGTTCTCGCCGCCAAGAATGTAGCGCTCACCGGGCCGGGCCTTCTCCATAGCCAGTAGATGTCCGCGGGCCACTTCTTTTACGTCAGCCAGATTCAACCCGGTATCCACATAAGCGGGAAACTTGCGCTTGAGAAAGTCCAGGATAATGCGTCCCGTAGGAGTCGGCTTGATGTCGGCTTCGCCGATCGGCGTGGTGGGATTCACAACCACAACTCTTCCTGTCCGCCGTCCTGCCTCAAGCGCGATCTGCTCGGCCATGAACTTGGATCGCTTATACGGGCCCACCATGTCATCCAGCGATACCGGTGTGGTCTCGTCCACAATCTGCCCGGACTCAGTAAAACCCATGGTCGCCACTGAACTGCAATAGATCACCCGTTGAGCGCCGGCGGCCAGAGCAGCATCAATAATCGCGCGTGTTCCCTCGACGTTGGCCTTGTACATCTCTTCAGGATCGCGCACCCATATGCGGTAGTCCGCCGCAACGTGAAAGACAAATTCACAGCCCTGGATTGCGCTGGGCAGCGACTCAGGTCTCCGCAAATCGCCCTTCACCAAGTCAGCCCTGAGATTGGCGATGTTCTCCGTTCGGCTGCTCTCGCGAACCAGCAGGCGCAAGTCCGCCCCCTGCTCCGCCAGAAGGCGGGCAACATGACTGCCGACAAAGCCTGTGGCTCCTGTGACGAATGCTTTCATGCTTTGGCTTTCAATCCCGAGCGCAGCGAGGGAGCCCTATCGTCAAAAAGGCGTTCAATGAAGTGCCAGGGGGTCGCAATGACTTGTACCGCATAAGCCGCTTCGCGCAGTAGAGATCCCTCGCTACGCTCGGGAGGTGAACGGTTACTCCAGCTTCTCTGCCTCAATCCCGATGTTCTTCTCGCCTGCGGCCTTCTTCTCCCAGTACTTCCGAACCCAGGCCTCCCAACTCTTGCCGGCCGCGGGATCACGATCAGAGAAAGCCAGCGCCGCAATGTCAGAGTACGCCACTGAAACTTTCTGGCTGGAATCTTTGGGATAAAGGCGCACGAGGGAGTCGTTCAGAGTTTTTCCGGACCGGCGGTCGAAAATGTAACCCTCTACCTTGCTGCCGTCTTTGCGCGTTATGGTCACGTCGCCGCGATAGTCGAACGCTTTCTCCAGTGCCTGGCGAAGCTCCTCGTCAGAAGCAAGCTGCGGAATCCAGCCTTCCAGCTTCTGCTTCTCAAATCCGGGGACAACTTCAAGCTGCTCGAACTGCGCCGCATTGGCCGGCTGGTTGCTCATGCCCGCGTTTCCTCAAGCTCGCTGGAAGCTTCCTTGATCTGCACCAGCGGGTTGTAGCTGTGCACCGGACGCACCGGTTCATTGAGCAGGCGCGCCGCATCGTCATCCTCGTGCGAATTGAAAATCATTGCCCGGATCGTCGCCACCAGCCCGCCCAACGAACTGAACGTATCATTCACAGCCGAGGCTTCATAGCCGCTGTGGACCATGCAGTTGGCGCAGCGCGGATTGCCTGACTCGGTTCCGTACTCGTGCCATGCGGTCGAGTCAATCAGTTCCTGGAACGTATCTGTATACCCGTCCTGCAGCAGATAGCAGGGCTTCTGCCAGCCGAAGATGTTGTAGGTCGGCATGCCCCACGGCGTGCAGGCGTAGTGCCTCTTACCCATCAGAAACTCCAGGAAAAGCACCGACTGGTTGAAGCGCCAGCTCTTTTTGCGATTCGAGAGAATGGCGCGAAACAGTCGCTTCGTGCGAGCCTTGCCCAGGAAGTGTTTCTGGTCCGGCGCCTTGTCGTACGAATAGCCCGGGGAAAGCATCATGCCTTCTACGCCCAGTTCCATCATCTGGTCAAAGTGCTCACGGACGCTGTTGGGATCCGCTCCGTCAAACAGCGTCGTGTTCGTCGTAACGCGGAAGCCCCGTTTCAGTGCTTCCTTCATGCCTTCAATCGCCAGATCGTACCCGCCCTCGCGGCACACTGAGAAATCGTGGTGCTCGCGCTCGCCGTCCACGTGTACGGAAAAGGTCAGGTACTTGCTCGGTTTGAACAGATGCAGCTTCTCTTTGAGCAGCAGTGCATTGGTGCACAAATAAATATACTTTTTGCGCGCGACCAGCCCCTCCACGATCTCCGCGATCTGAGAATGCATCAGTGGCTCGCCGCCCGGGATGCTCACCATGGGCGCTCCGCACTCATCCACCGCCTTGAAGCACTCTTCCGGCGTGAGCTCCTTCTTCAGGATGTGCGCAGGGTACTGAATCTTGCCGCAGCCAGCACAAGCCAGGTTGCAGCGGAACAGGGGTTCCAGCATGAGGACCAGCGGATAACGTTCACGACGCGCGAGCTTCTGCTTTACTACATAGCTCGCAACTGTCCACATCTGGGAAATGGGTACCGGCAAAATCTATCTCCTTACAAACTTGTGTGGCACGGGCACTCCTTGCCTGTGCCGTTCTGTGGATCGCAGACTGCTTCGCCTACGATGTTCTCCGCTTCTCCGCGGTCCAATTAAGCACTCACCCGCGCGCGTATCCTACGCTTCCCTCGCGCTCCAGCGCCGTAAATTCGCGCTGAAAGTTCGCCAACGCGATCAGCGGGAAGTAATCGCGATACAGGTGGTACGCCAGGTAGAAGACCCGCGGGAAGCCTGTTCCCGTGTACTGGTCTTCATCCCACGAACCGTTAGTCTTCTGTGTCTCGAGCAAATACATCACGCCGCGCTGCACTGACTCGCTGCGCGTGTCGCCGGCCGCGAGCAGCCCCATGATCGCCCACGCCGTCTGCGAAGGTGTGCTCGGTCCAATGCCCCGCGTTGTGGGATCGTCATAGGATCCACAGGTCTCGCCCCAGCCGCCGTCAGCATTCTGCACCATACGCAGCCACTCTGCGCCTTGCTGGACATATGGCTCGTGATGGTCCACACCGACAGCCTGCAATCCACGAAGCACCAGCATGGTTCCGTAAATGTAGTTCACGCCCCATCGACCAAACCAGGAACCATCCGGTTCCTGCTCGCTGATAAGGAACTTGATTGCCTTCTTCACCCGGGCGTCGTCTTTGGTGTACCCGTAGGCCGCCAGCATCTCCAGCACGCGACCGGTGATGTCCACGGTTGGCGGATCAAGCATAGCGTTGTGATCGGCAAACGGGATGTGCTGGAACACCATCCTCGTGTTGTCCTTGTCAAAGGATGCCCAGCCGCCGTTCTTGCACTGCATGGCGAAGATCCACTCGATGGCCCGCTTCGAAACTTCGTGCTGATAGCGCTCGCGCGGGTTCTCGACCTTGTCGAGGCCCAGCAGCACCATCGCCGAATCATCTACGTCGGGGTAGAACTCGTTGTTGAACTCGAAATACCAGCCACCCGGCTGCGTGTTCGGAACCTTCACTGACCAGTCGCCCTTGTTGCGAACTTCCTTGCTCAGGATCCAGTCTGCTGCTTTCAGCATGCGCGGATCTTTGCGCGAAACGCCTGCCTCGCCGAGCGCGAACATCGCATAGGCAGTGTCCCACACCGGCGACATGCACGGCTGCATGCGAAAAGTCGGCTCTGAGTGGTCCGCAATTCCCGGCTCATCAATGCCGAGCTTCTCGAACTCATCCAGCGCGCGGATCACCTGGGGATCGTCATTCGAATAGCCCAGGCACTTGAGCGCGATGATCGAATTCAAAATGCCGGGATAAATCGCTCCCAGCCCGTCTGATTTTTCAAAACGCGCCAGCATCCACTCTTCTGCTTTGCGCAGCGCCAGCTTGCGCAGCGGACGGATGTGAAAACGTTCGCAAAAATGCACCAGGCTGTTCAGCACCAGGAAGAAGTTGCGCCAGGTGATGGTCTTCTGCGTCCAGCGAAGGTGCAGATGACGTCCATGTCTCCCACCGACAAAAAGTTCGTCGATTCCCATCTCGGCCGGAATCTTCTTGAACGGCTTCTTGGCGTAGCAGATGGAAAGCGGCACCAGGATGGCGCGCGACCACGAAGAGATTTCGTAGATGTTGAACCAGAACCAGTTCGGGAACAGCACAATCTCCGGCGGAACAGCCGGCACGGCCTCCCAGTCATACTGGCCGAGGAAGCACAGGTAAATCTTGGTGAAGGTGTTGCACTCCGTAACGCCGCCCATCTCCAGAATGCGCGTGCGTGCCCGCTCCAGCACCGGATGATCCGGGTTCATGCCCATCAACTTCAGGGCAAAGTACGCCTTCACTGAGGCGCTGATGTTGGAAGGCCCACCCGCATAGATCGGCCAGCCACCATCTTCGTTCTGGTGGCGGATGATCTCCGGCACGGCGCGCTCCATGCGTTGCTTGTTGCCGGTTCCGAGCAGGGTGTGAATCGCGATGTAGTCGGACTCGAGCGTGGTGTCGGCCTCAAGTTCACCACACCAATAGCCGTCTTCATGCTGCTGGCCAAAGAGATAGTCACGGGCTTTTTCAATCCCGCTGCTGACCCGTCCCAGCATGCCCTCGATTTTTCCGAACAGCATCTGTGCGGGATGCCCTTCAGACTTCGCGCTCATAGGCTAGTCCCCCGATGCGGCAGGAGCTGCCGCGATTGCCTCCACGATTTCCGGTGGCAGGCCAAACCGGACATTCTCCGGCATGACTTCCACTTCGCGGATGTTGGTGAACCCGTGTCCTTTGAGAACTTCAACAGCCTGCTCCACCAGAACTTCCGGAGCGGATGCGCCGGCGGTCAGCGCCACTGTGTTCACGGTCGCCAGCCACTCGGGCTTGATGTCGGTCGCTGTATCGATCAGGTAAGAGGCTGTCCCAAGGTTGGTTGAAACCTCGACCAGCCGGTTGGAGTTCGAGCTGTTTTCTGAACCCACCACCAGCAGCAGCTCGGCCTGGTGTGCCACATCCTTCACCGCCGTCTGGCGGTTCTGCGTCGCGTAACAAATGTCCTGCGCGTGCGGCCCTTCGATGAGCGGGAACTTCTTCCGCAGCGCCTCAATCACGTCCTTGGTTTCGTCCAGGCTCAGCGTGGTCTGCGTAATATATGCAATCCGTGTTGGATCCGGAACTTCAAGCTGTTCCACTTCCGCAGCGCTGCCGACTACCTGCGTGACCTCGGGCGCCTCGCCCAGAGTTCCTACTACTTCGTCATGGTCGTGATGGCCGATGAGAATAATACTGTAGCCGCCTTTGGCGTACTTTACCGCTTCCACGTGGACCTTGGTCACCAGCGGGCAGGTGGCGTCAATGACCTTCAGATTGCGCAGCTTGCTGGCCTCGCGCACACTGGGCGCGACGCCGTGAGCCGAGTAGATCAACCTTTGCCCGTCTGGAACTTGTTCGACCTCGTCCACGAAAATGGCGCCTTTCTGCTTCAGGTCCTCCACCACATAACGGTTGTGGACGATTTCCTTGCGCACATAAATGGGCGGACCGAAGGCATCGAGCGCAATGCGCACAATGTCGATGGCACGTACCACCCCGGCACAGAAGCCGCGGGGCTTAAGCAGAATCAAGGTCTTACCGGTTTGAGCAGTCATGTGATCTGGTGATTATAACCTTTTAGACACCTTTCCCAGCATCTAGGTTATCTGGTGCTGCTTGCTATGACAGCAGTTAACCCCCTGAAATACCAATATTTAGCAGCGATTGGCAGCGATTGCGGGGCGAACGGGAAGGGCTCCCGCTGCCGCTTTGCGAGCGTAATGGGCCACGCTCAGAGCGATGGGCAGACCCACCAGCAAAGGATGCCCAATAGGGCCGGTAATGACCGCAGCAGGATCGAACCTTGGCGGCCACCGATGGAGGGCGGAGAGCGGCAGCACCACACAATTCATCATCACCCAGACGAATTCGCCGTAGAGCAGTCCAGAGATCACGGGGCTGGCCGTGAGAAAATCGATCCGGCGGCTGGCCAGGTAGTAGGTCACAGCCCAGATGAAGGCGATGAGGAAATGCAGGAACAGTCCCAGCGCTGCCGTCTTCATGCCGCCCTGAAAGGACTTTGAGCCCAGAAGTCCCGATGCAACCGACTGGAAAATTCTCGTCGGCGGAACATGGTTCTGAATGCCCCAGGCAAGGCATGCCTGCGAGATATCAAGAACTCCGCACGCGAGCCCGCCCCAGAAGATCGCCAGGAAAGCGTTTCGTGAACTGGATGTCATCTACGAGCGCTCCTCAAACCGAGCGTTTAGACTGCCGACAACGGTGTTTGTCACAACCTGGCGCGCGGAAGCCCACGACTACTGCGTCAGTTGAACCGGTTCGGCACGACCTGCCGGCGCTCCGCACTCCTCGCAGAACTTTGCCAATGGGTTCATGCGATGCCCATTTACGCATCTTCTGCTTTGGTCGAACTCATCAACCTGCGTGACGGAGTACCACAAGGCAACAGCTATCGTATAAAAGCCGAGAACCATTGCCGAAACAGACCTTAGATTGTTGTCACCTTTATCCGGGGTCCCTCCGTAAAGAAATGGAACAACAAAGGCGCCCACCATTGAATAACCGAAAATGATCCACACGGCCTTTTGCATCCATTTCGGACATCCACGCAGAGCGGCTTGCCAAAGCTCTCTCTGCTTGAATTCGCGGGTCATCCGGTTCATTGCAAAAATGGCCGGAATGAACACGATGAAAATCCCGAGGAAAACATAACGCGCAAGCAGATTAAACAGAGTTTTCGCACCGAACAGAGAAGCAACATGAACGAGCAGCCCAAGCAGCAGTCCCGTCACTGCGAGCAGAAAAAGTGGATACGCTATCTTCCTGATCAGGCTATCCATCTACGCGTTCGCTTTCAGCAACTGCTCTGCATGCTGCCTCGACGTCTCCGTCAACTCGGCTCCGCTCAGCATGCGGGCAATCTCTTCGGTCCGCTGCTCTGGCGCAAGTTTCCGGACCAGAGTCTTTGTCCGTCCCGCGGTCTCTTTTTTCTCGATCAGGTAATGGTGATCAGCAAAAGATGCGATCTGCGGCAGGTGCGTAATGCACAGCACCTGATTGTTGCGTGAGAGCGCTTTCAGCTTCTTGCCCACAGCTTCTGCCGCTCGTCCGCCTATACCGGTATCGATTTCGTCGAACACCAGAGTGCGCTGTACGGCCGACTTGCTCTTCTTGCCCGTTTCGACCGTCGCCTTGAGCGCGAGCATCACGCGGGAGAGTTCGCCGCCAGACGCTATTTTCTCAATCGGCTTAAGCGGCTCGCCCGGGTTGGGCGAAATGAGATATTCAACGGCATCAAAGCCCGAAGCTGACCAGTTCGCCTCATCATCTGACCCGCTCACCTCGATCTTGAATTGCGCCTTCATCGCCAGCTGATTGATCTCTACCTCAACCAGCTTCTGCAACTCTTTTGCCGATGAGTAGCGCTTCTTCGAGAGCGCATGCGCACCCGCTAGATAGGTCGCGGCTGCTGCGTCGAGCTGCTTCTTCAACTCGCGCAGATGATCTTCCCGGTTCTCCAGTTCGTCCAGCTTACGCGCCACTTCCTGCCCATAGGCAATTACCTCGTCCACGGTGCTGCCATACTTGCGTCGCAAGCGGTCAATCAGCGCCAGCCGGTCTTCCACTTCCGCCAGCCGTTCCGGCGAGGCATCGATTTCTTCCGCATAATCGCGCGCGGTGGCGCTCACGTCTTCAATTGCCGCGCGGGCGCCGGCCAGCGACGCCAGTGACTCCTGCCATTTGTCATCAAAACGTGCCAGCTCTTCAATCTGCTTCCGCGCCGCCGCCAGGTTCGCCAGCACCGACGAGT
>JBAIYI010000177.1:0-2199 GCA_037915955.1 Terriglobales bacterium | reverse complement strand
AGGCCAACCGATTTCAGCCAGCGGTGGAGTTTTATCAGGAGAGCCTGGCGGCATTCGAATCCGTGCCAGATCAGCACATGCAGACCATGCTGATGAGCAATGTGGGCACGGCCTATGACCTGCTGGGTGACTACCTGCGCGCCCTGGAGATCTACCGGCGCGCTTTGCCATTGGCCAGATCAGCACATGATAAATACAACGAAGCCGCAATTCTCAACAACCTCGGTGAGATCCGGTTCAACCTAGGCGAGTGGCAGGAAGCCGATCAGTATTACGCTGAGGCGCTGCCTCTGGCGCGACCACTGGCCGACAAGGGGTTACTTCTGAGTGTGTTGCATAACAGCGGCGTGGTCCGGCTTGAGTTAGGGCAGCCGGAAAAGGCGCTGCCGCTTCTGCAGGAAGAATTGAGTGTCGCCAAGTCCGTGGGGGATGATTTGCGCCAGGCCCGTTCACTGCAGATTACCGGTCTGGCCCTTGCTGCTCTGGGCGAGTACACGCGGTCAGAAGACTCTTACCGGCAGGCACTTGAACTGCAAACAAAGAAAGGAGACAAACGCTATCAGGCCCTTACCCTGCGCTATATGGCCGTCGCCGAGCTTAAGCAGGGCAAAAATGCAGAAGCGCTGAATGCAGCGGAAAGGGCGATCAGCCTGCTGGCATCATCTGGCGACCGACGGACCGAAGCGTTGACCCGCCATGTGCTTGCCGAGGCTTACGCGCGCTCAGGGCGTGACGATCAGGCCCTCGCTGCCTATCAACAGGCGCTCACAACGTTTCAAGCGATAGGGGACGCGAATCTGGAAGCAAAGACTCTGGCTGGTATAGCCAAGTTGCAAGGCAGCCAGGGCCGGCTGCAGGAAGCATTAGTCAATTCAAACCGGTCGCTGGAACTCATCGAGGGGCTGAGAATCAACGCCGGCGGCCAGCAGGATCGCACCTCGTACTTCGCCACTCGGCAGGATTTCTATACGGCGCACATCGACCTGCTGGCGCGGCTTGATCGGCGCGAGCCAGGACATGGTTATGCTGCCCAGGCGTTCGAGACGGCAGAGCGGGGGCGGGCGCGCAGTTTGTTGGAAATGCTCAGCGAGTCGCGCGTGGATTTCCATCAGGGTGTTGACCCGAAGCTGCTGCAACGGGAGCACGATCTTTCGGAACAGATGAATTCCCGGTCACAGCGGCTGCTGACGCTGCGCGGAGCCGGTACGGAAGAGAAAGCTGCCGCGCTGAAGAAAGAAATCAATGATTTGGAAAGCGAATACCAGCAGGTTGAACTGGCAATCCGCAAGAGCAGCCCGGAGTACGCGGCCATCACCCAACCGCAGCCGCTGACGCTGAAAGAAGTCCAGCATCAGGTACTCGATTCGGACAGCTTGCTGCTCGAGTACTCGCTGGGCGAGGAGCGCAGCTACCTGTTTGCTGTTTCGCAAAATGGGCTGAAAACGTACGAGCTGCCGGCAAGGGCTGACATCGATAAAGCGGTGCGCCGGGTGCACGAGCTATTGACTGCACGCAGTCAGTACATATTTGGCGAGACGGCTCAGGAGAAGCAGGGAAGGATCGCCAAAGCCGACCGGGAATTTCCGATCGCTGCTGCTGCATTGAGCAAGATGGTTCTTGCTCCGGCCGGCGCCGATCTTGCAAACAATGAAAAACGGCTGGTGCTTGTAACCGATGGAGCGCTTCAAACGGTGCCCTTCGCCGTGTTACCTGTGCCAGGCGGGAACAGCACTACTCCGCTGGTTGCGCAGCATGAACTTGTGAGCCTGCCGTCGGCCTCAACTGTGGATGAGTTGCGCAAGGAGATTGCCGGACGGAAGCCGGCTCCCGGTCTGGTCGCGGTATTTGCCGACCCGGTCTTTGCCGCCGACGATCCGCGCGTGCAAAAGAGTCAAGGTAAGGCGCCGAAAGAGGAAACGGTCGCGGCCGCGCAGCCTATTACTGCCGTTGCAGACGACTCGCGGATGCTGAAACATCTGGCGACCGGCGCGTCAGCAAGCTCTTCCGGGCGACTCGAAGTCCCGCGGCTGCCGTTCACACGGGAAGAAGCGACCCGAATCACAAAGATGGTTCCCGCCGGAGAGAGCTTTGAAGCGCTCGATTTCAAGGCCAGCCTTGCCACGGTGAACAGCAGTACGCTCGCAAAGTACCGATACCTGCACTTTGCCACCCACGGTTATCTAGACACCGAGCGCCCGG
>JBAIYI010000030.1:0-8869 GCA_037915955.1 Terriglobales bacterium | reverse complement strand
GACGGCCATCAGGCCATGCAATGGGCTGCATGCTGGAACAAGGCCGACGATCCACTATGACCTTCGGGCCAATGGGCAAAGCGTGCAACGTCGCGGCCAACGACCAGAGACCGTTGCACGCCTGCATCAACTCTGGGAAAAGATTAGCGGTCAGCTTCCAGCTTGGTCACGTGCAGCGTATGCGTCTTCGCGTCCAGCGTGCCCTGGGCTTTCACCTTCATGCCCGCCAGCTTCTCCGCATTCGCCTGATCGTCAAGCCGGTAGACCTCGTCTTTCGAGACCAGCACGTATTTGCCGCCCAGATCTTTGGCGCAATGCATGGTGCAGCTTCGCGCATCGTTGGCGCCCTCCACACCTTTCTTGATCATCCATTCATGCGAGCGCGCGTCAGAGTGGACGTTGAAGGCGCACTGGCTGTCACTGATCTCTCCGCGGACCGTCAGTTCGTCTTTGTCTTTGCTGAAGGAGTAAGAAGCCGCGGCCAGCACAATCATTGCTAGAAGTGCGGCGGTGGCCAGAGATTTTTTATGTTGCATGAACTTTCCTTTGTAACTGGGCAAAGCCTTGGATTTCCGTCGACTAAGCTGAATCAGGGCACCACGATCAGGCGGGCACGCATGCCCTCATGATCGTCACTGCAAATCACGGTGCACAGCACCTCGTACTCCCCGGGTTCCGAGGGCGCCACCAGCTTGAATTCCTGCACACCTTGGCGAAGTTCCAGGTCCCAATCCTGCACGTGAGCACGGTCTTTCTTGCGCAACACGGTGAAGCCGTGAATCACTCCGTCGCGATTCCATGTCTTGCCGCGTCGCGCATCAATGCGCAGAACCACCGCCTCGCCGGCCTTCAGCGTAATTTCCGGCTTGCTGTGGTTGGCGATTTTGAAGCGGCTGTCTTTGTCTGCGACGATCTCAATCACGTGCGCGTCCGCTGCCTGCGCCGGCGCCGCAGTGAATGCGAGAGCGGCGGTGAAGCAAACTGCCGCGGAAATAAATTTGGCCTGAGATATGTTCATCTTCTTACTCAGTCATGTAGCCCAGGATGAGACGCATATCCTGGTCAGTGATGGTGGCGCGCACGCGCATATGACGAATAACGGTGGCGGTCATGCGCGGCGGAAACTTTGATGGTGCATTGTGGCAGCGGCCGCAGTTTGCCCGGAAACGCTTCTCGCCTTCCAGCCGCGATGCCTCATCCATCTTGGGACGGGTGCTGGGCGTGGAAGAACTTGTCGTCGGCGCGTCGTTCTTTTCTTTGTTGTCGCTCTTTGCCCATCCCGCCATCGCGAAGAAGAGGGCGCCGGCAATCACCGTGATCAGCAGAAGTGTCCTGGTTTTCATTGCACACCTCCCGAAGGCAGCAGCGGCGAGACAAAGCGCCACGTCATGCCGACGACCCAGAGATTGGCGTCGTGCCCCAGCGCGAATTGCCTGCCGTAGCTGGCCGAGGCGCGCACGTCACTGCGGAAGTAGTAGTTCAGTCCGAAATCGCCTTCGTTGGTGTCGCGTCCGAGTGCCCCCAGCTTTTTGAGCGTCGCCACGGAGAGATTAGGAGCGGCAAAGAACTGCTGTCCGCGTCCTACAACTTCCAGGTGTCTCAGCGAGTGAATCTGGCTGAGAGTGTAGACGGACTCGATCCAGTAGCCGCTTCCCCTGATTCCCGAAGAACGAACATACTCGGAACGCAACGTTAGCGGAGCCGGGTTAGGCTGCCACTCAAGGAACACGCCGGCTGAATGTGGCCGGTCTGCCTGAAGAACCTGCTGGTAGGAAGCTCCGAACTCGAGTCGCGGTCCGGGAAGAAAGAAGCCGAGCCTGCCGCCGGAGGAACGATCGGTCGCCGTAATGTGGTTTGTGTTATTGGCGGAGAAGTAGGCCGCGTAAGTCAGGTTCACTGACTGGCCGTCAATGGGAAACCCTCCGCGGACCATTCCGCCCAGAGCCCCGACGCTCGTCACAGGTACGGTCAGGGGCGTCGGCTGCAGGGCGCGAATCCAGTTAGGCGCGAGCCGCTCTGTATAAATTCCGAACGGCGCAACGAAGCGGCCGGCCGTTAACGTCATGTAGCGGTTAGCTATGTAATCCAGCTGTGCGTACGCCATGCCGTAACTGAACGTGCCGTCATAGTTGCCCTGCGCATTTTTGGCCCATGTCTCCGTCGAAGCGCCTTTTGCCTCGATCAGGAATTTATTTCCTATGGGCAGCAGGAGCAGCGGGCTGATGGAGGGCGAATCCTGCCACTGTCCTCCGGTGACGCGGGAGAAATAGGCAGTGGAGCCGGTCAGCACTGGAGCAGGTTTGATGGAATCAAAACTATCGGGCTGAGCTTCCTGGCAGACAAGGTTCGGCGCCCAGCCAAGGATCAGAACCATCCCGAGAAGACACAATTGGGCGGCCTTCCCCGGCCGCGGCAGATGAACTTTCATAACTGCTCTTTCAAATCCAGGCTGAAATCTAGCTAAATGGCTGTGTTACTTGGATTTATGTTGCGGTTATATCCTTAATCGAGCGTGGCGGCCAAGATTACAGAAGTAATTAAGGTAGCGGCGGGCCATGTAACGGTTGAGTTAATGAGCAGCATGCAACTACAATTCACCCCCGCTGAACCGGCGGCATCCAAATTTTCAAATGGCGCAAACAAATCTGAACCTCGCCCACGATCAGACTCCGCATTCGTCCGGGCTGGCCGTGGCCTTCTCTCATTTCGAAATTGCCGACCAGATCAGCCGGATTCGAGGCGAGAAGAGCTGGCAGGAAAGTCCGGGACGAGTAACGCGCATGCTGGCGAAGGCGCCAGGGCTGCGGGTGGTCTTGATCTTGATGCGAGCCGGTAATCGATGGGAGGAACACAAGACCGATTCCCGGATTTCCATCCAACCGATTGAAGGCAGCGTGCGCTTCTTTCTGACCGACCGCACTGTGGAACTCCGCACGGGCGAGTTGCTGGTGCTGGAGCCGGGAATTCCGCATGGCGTGGAGGCACTGGAAGAAGCAGCCTTTCTGCTGACGCTCTCTTAAAACCCTGCGTCGCGGTATGTAGCATCGTAAGGGAATGCTCATGACTGAACGGGGCCGTTGTGATTTTAGTCACATGGAGGCGCTGCTCCGGCCTTGATAATCGAGTTCAAACGTCATCATGAACTCATATTCCAATTCTTCAAGCAGCAATCGATCGAGCAGTTTGCAACTGGTGCTGGGCACCGGCGCTTTCGCGTTGTGCTTTGCTGTCTTCGGCTCAGTCTCGGCTATGATGCCGGTCCTGAAAAAGCAATGTCATCTGGCGCCCGTTCAGGCCAGCATCGCCATGGCGATCCCGGTTCTGCTGGGCAGTCTGGGCCGAATCCCTCTCGGACTTCTTACCGATCGCCTTGGCGGCAGAAAAGTATTTACCTGGACCATGGTGGCCTCAGTGATTGCAGCGCTGCTGATGGGCAAAGTTGAAACTTACCAGCAGCTGTTGATGTTTGGCTTCTTCACCGGAATTGCCCTGGCCAGCTTTTCAGTTGGCGTGGCGTTCGTCAGCGGATGGTACTCGGCAGAGCGCCAGGGTTTCGCGCTAGGAGCGTATGGCGCAGGCAACGTAGGGCAGTCGCTGGCGGCATTCGGCGCGCCATTTCTGTTCAAGTATCTTGGATTCCGCAATACTTTCTGGAGCTTTGCCGGATTGCTCGCGATCTGGGTTGCAATCTTCTTCCTGCTGGCCAAAGACGCGCCACGGACCGCGCCTCCCAAGTCATTCGGGCAGATGATTCGCCCGCTCAGCGACCGCATGAGCTGGGTGCTCAGCTTTTTCTACTTCCTCACCTTCGGTGGCTTCGTCGCCATGGGGATCTACTTGCCCATGTTCCTGACGGAGATTTTCAAGCTCACGCCACAAGACGCAGGCATGCGCACCGCAGGCTTTGTTCTGCTGGCCACGGTGATGCGCCCCATTGGCGGATGGCTCTCCGACAAAGTCGGTGGACTCACCATTCTGCTCTGGATCTTCCCACTGGTGACCGCGATGGCTTTGCTGCTCACATTCGAAAGCATGGTTCCGTTCACGATCGGCGCTTTGGGTATGGCTGCGGCCATCGGGCTCGGCAATGGTGCGGTATTCAAGCTGGTCCCACAATATTTCCCGCAATCAGTAGGCGCGGTGACGGGTCTGGTCGGCGCTATGGGCGGACTCGGCGGGTTCTTCCCGCCGCTGGCGCTCGGCATCATAAAACAGCAGACCGGATCGTTCTTTATGGGCTTTGCTCTCCTGGGCGCGTTTGCCTTGATCTGCCTGTTGGTGGCCAAGCTCACAGCAAACGGACGCTTCCAGCACCGAGCGGCCTCTATCGCGTAAGTAGTAAGAACCGTTCAAATGGAGAGCCAGAGCTGCGGCCCTCGATAAATCGTATTACGATTATTAAAAGGAATGGACCAGTCTAACCAACATCTCGGAACAAGGCTCCCACAGGCTCGCGAAGACGCGGCCCACGCGATAGGTTGGGGGCTGGCCATCGCGGGACTGCTGCTGCTTGGGATTTTCGTCGGCAGCAACCGCATGCGGCACTTCGATGCCGCTCTGGTGCCGTACACCGGCGCGTGCGTGTTTACCGCATTCGGGCTCGGCTACCGCTTTGCCATGTGGCTGCGCCGCCCGCCCACGCGCAAGTACTGGTTCCGCGGATGGCAGATCTTCTTCCGGCCCAAAGACCTTCCTCGTAACTTGGCGCGGCTGGCGCAGGTATTCTTCGCCGATTTCGTGAGGCAGCGCTTCATCGAGAAACGCTCGCACGCCCGCTGGATCGCCCACTGGTTCATTGCCTGGGGATGCATTCTGGCCGCGGCCGTCACTTTTCCGCTTTCTTTCGGCTGGGTCCATTTTGAGAACGCGCCCAACAATCAGGAAATTTATCGCGCCTTTGTTTTTGGCGTGCCCGTCTCAACGTTCCATCTGAATACCGTCACGGCAGCCCTGACTTTCAACGTGCTGGATATTTCCGCCGTGATGGTGCTGTTCGGAATTGCGCTGGCCCTAACGCGCCGTGTGCACGATCGCGGCGCTATCGCCGTGCAGCAGTTCGCCCAGGACCTGATGCCGCTGCTGATGCTCTTTGCGATTTCGATCACCGGCCTCTTCCTTACGGCTTCAACCCATCTGCTGCGCGGGTTGGATTATGGCTTTCTCTCCATGCTGCATGCCGTGACGGTGATCTTCACGCTGCTCTATCTGCCGTTCGGAAAATTCTTCCACATCTTCCAGAGGCCAGCGCAAATCGGAGTGCAGTTCTACAAGGACGAAGGCGCAAGAACTGAGCAGGCGCGATGCCTCCGCTGTGGAGAAGCTTTTGCTTCTCGCATGCATGTGGAAGATCTCAAGGACGTGCAGCGCGCACTGGGCATCCATTACGAACTCTCCAGCGGCGGGCACTACCAGGACGTATGCCCGGCGTGCCGGCGCAAGTCCCTGGCCATGGCACAGGATGCCAAATGGCGCGACTACGGAACGCGCGTTGCGGCTGGACGGAGTTGAGAAAAAGTCTTTATGGCGAAACCTCCCATTGAAATCCCTGAACTGGTGGCAGAATTCGGCCCGAAGCTGAATCGCACACCGGTGACCGGCTGGACCACTGACGTGCAGCCCGACAAGCTAGTGAAAACGCACTGCTGCTTTTGCGGACAGCAGTGCGGCATTCAACTCAAGGTGAAAGACAACCGCGTGATCGGCTTTGAGCCATGGGAAGACTTCCCGTTCAACCAGGGGAGGCTCTGCCCAAAGGGCGTGACGCGCTACATGCAGGATGAGCACCCAGACCGATTGACCGCGCCCATGATGCGTAAGGAAGGGACCGGCTTTGTGCCCGTGAGTTGGGACGCAGCGCTTGACAAGGTGGCCGGTGAAATCCGCCGCATTCAGCAGACCTACGGCAATGATGCATTCGCGTTGCTGGGCGGCGCCTCACTTACGAATGAAAAAGCTTATTTGATGGGCAAGTTCGCTCGCGTCGCTGTGAAGACAGCGAACATCGACTACAACGGCCGTCTCTGCATGGTCTCGGCCGGGGCCGCGTCGAAAAAGATCTTCGGCGTGGACCGTTCAGCAAACCCCTGGAGTGACATTCCGCTCGCAAAAGCAATTCTGGTAGCGGGCGCCAACGTTGCTGAGTGCGCTCCCATCACCACGCACTATCTGTGGCAGGCACGCGAGAATGGCGCAAAGCTCATCGTCATTGATCCGCGCATGACGCCCATTGCGCGCAACGCCGATCTTTTTATTCCGGTGCGGCCGGGCGGCGACATCGGCATATTTAACGGCATCCTTCACATCATGATTGAGCGCGGTTGGATCGATCGCGACTTCATCGCCCAGCACACCACCGGCTGGGAGCAGGTGGAAGAAGTCGTCCGCAAATACACGCCGGAGTACGCGGCGAAGATCGCGGGAGTACCGGCCAGCATGATCGTGAAGGCTGCGGAGATCTGGGGGCCTGCGCCCACCAGCTTCCTGCTGCATGCGCGCGGCATTGAGCACCACACCAAGGGCGTGCAGAACTGCATGGCGGCGATCAATCTGGTGGTCGCATCCGGACGCATAGGCCGAGAAGGCTGCGGCTACGCCATGATTACCGGGCAAGGCAACGGGCAGGGCGGCCGCGAACAAGGCCAGAAATGCGACCAGCTTCCCGGCGGACGTGACATTGAAAATCCCGAGCACCGCAAGTACATCGCCGGCGTATGGGGCGTGCCGGAGGAAGGCATCCCGCACAAGGGGCTCTCCATGGTCCCGATTTTCGAGGCCATTCACGCGGGCAAGATCAAGGGATTAATGGGCATCTCCTCCAATCCCATGGTTTCGCTGCCCAACAATTCTTATATTCGTGAGGCGCTGGAGAAACTGGAGTTCTTCTGCCAGATTGATTTCTTCCTCTCTGAAACAGCGCGCTACGCCGACGTGGTGCTGGCCGGATCATTGATGGAAGAAGACGAGGGCACCACCACCAACGTGGAGGGCCGCGTGATCCATCATAAGAAAGCGGTAGACCCGCCGGCTGACGCGCGGGTGGACTGGGAGATCATCTGCGATCTTGCCTCGAGACTTGGCGCGGGTGAAAAGTTCGCCTTCGCCTCACCGCGCGAGATTTTCGAAGAGCTGCGCGTCGCATCCAAAGGCGGCGTGTGTGACTATTACGGCATCACCTGGGACCGCGTCGATCGCGAGATGGGCGTCTTCTGGCCGTGTCCTTCACCGGAGCATCCGGGCACGCCGCGACTCTATGAAGGCGCGCGCTTCAACCATCCTGACGGAAAGGCGCATTTTCAACCGGTGGAGTGGAAGCCGGCGGCGGAAGAAACTGACAGTGAATACCCCATCATCCTCACGACAGGCCGCGTGGTGTCGCATTATCTTTCCGGCACGCAGACGCGACGGATCGGCGCGCTGGTGGACCAGTATCCGCAGCCGCTGTGTGAGATTCATCCTCTGCTCGCGGCCAAGCTGGGCATCACTGATGGCGACTTTGTGAAGGTAGAGAGCCGGCGCGGGGCGGTCACGGTCCGGGCCAGCGTTGTGAAGACGATCCGGCCGGACACGGTCTTCGTTCCCTACCACTGGCCGCTCGACCGTGCCGCCAACAACATGACGGTGCGGGCCATCGATCCGATCTCCAATATCCCTGAATTCAAAATCTGCGCGGTGCGAGTGGGTAAGGTGCCGGAACCGCATGATGCGATTGCGGAACTGGAAGTTCAGGCCGGAGGCGTGCGATGACGAACGGCACACCCTTGAGTGGCCTGGGGATGGAGTTCTTCATTGACCATTCGCGCGGCATCGGCTGCAAGGCCTGCGTTCAGGCCTGTGAGGAATGCGACACGCATCGTGGGATTTCCCTCATTCACCTGGAGACGATCATGCGTCCGGACAGCGTCCAGACGGCCCCTCAGGTGTGCATGCACTGCGAGGACCCGATTTGCGCGCAGGTGTGCCCGGCAGATGCAATCAAGAAGACCGCTGAGGGAGTGGTGCAGAGTTCGCTGAAACCGCGCTGCATCGGCTGCTCGAATTGCGTGCTGGCGTGCCCCTTCGGGGTGCCCAAGTACAAGGTAGAAATCAACCAGATGATGAAGTGCGACATGTGCTATGACCGCACCAGCATCGGCAAGCGGCCCATGTGTGCGACGGTCTGTCCTTCTGGAGCGCTGGCGTTCACCACCCGCGAGAACATTGAGCGCACCCGGCAGGGAGTGGCCATTAACGAGTGGCAGTTCGGCGGGGAAGTGGTACGGACGAAAGTAAACGTGCTGGTCCCGCGCAGTGTCCACCGGATTGACGTGACCGTGGAGCAGATTGGCCGGACCCATACGGAAGAGTACGACGTGGCCAGCCTGCTGGAAGGAGACTGACGATGGCGGATAGCGAAAAAGACGAGTGCCTTGACTGCAAGAAAAAATCGCGCTGGCGGGAAGATTTCCCCGTGGAGTGGGAAAGTGACAACTACATCACGCGGCGCGAGATGGTGAAGTTCCTCGCGTTGGGGTCTTTGACGATCGCCGGAGCGAATTTTGTACTGGCGGCATTGCCGCACCTGGCAAAAGCTGCGCAGCTGCCGCGAACGCGAGTGGCGCTTGCGTCTTCCATCCCGGTCGGTGGCTCGAAACTGTTCTCTTATCCAACGGAAGAAGACCCGTGCATTCTGGTTCGGCAGCAGAACGGAGTTTTAGTCGCGTATTCGCAGGTCTGTACCCATCTTTCCTGTGCGGTGGTTCACAACGAAAAAGACAACGCGCTTTTCTGCCCCTGCCATCAGGGTTACTTCACGGTGGCGGAAGGCCGGCCGTATGCCGGGCCGCCAACGCGTCCACTGCCACGCATCAAGCTGGAGCAGCAGGGAAATGAA
>JBAIYI010000571.1:0-4795 GCA_037915955.1 Terriglobales bacterium | reverse complement strand
ACAACGATTTCCTGCATAATCAACTCCTTAATGACCGGGTCCTAAACCCGCATCGCACAGTAGTGCCCGGCAGGACGATTTCGTTACAACTCCGGGTAATGGCTGGTGGGACTTCTCTGCAGTGGCTTGGGTCTTCGCGACGTAAACTGAATCCCAAACCGTCTGCCAGGTTTTCTGGCCGTCATTAGATTGTTCGGCCATCTGGCGGACCTTGCCGGGAGAGATCACGTACCAAGTCCAGCGGAACACGGGAGACTGCTTTTCGTCCGAGATCAGGACCATTTTGTTATCTGCGAGTTCTCCAGCCATGGCGGGGAAGGCCCCGGCGTTGCCGTTGTTGGCGATATAGAGCTGGTGCCATTTCTTGTCGCGGATATCGTAGTAGTTGAAGCTGGTGCCAGTTTCAACGCCGCGAGCACTCTCCCAATGCTCAACGAGCAGGCATCCTTCCTGCTCACGCGTGATTAGGTTGTCGCCGACTTTCTGTCCTGCCGGGTTCTGGACTTGCCAGTCTCCGATCCAGAAATCGAAATGATGAAACTCAGCGGTGCGGCAGGGAGCGAACTCTTCCTCCAGCGTCTTGTAATCCGGTGTGTTTTTCAGAGTGGCGAACTCCGTGCGGGAGAAAATGTAGCCACGCAGGCCAGCCGCTTTTCCGGTGGCCGCCAGCGCCTGCAGGGTTTTCATGGCTTCGGCGGAATCGCCCTGAGCGGCATAAGCCCGGGCGACGTTCACCTGATTCATTAATGGCGCATAGCCGTGCTGGCCCGACTGGGTGAAGGCCTGAATCGCATCAGGGAATTTCCTGAGCCGTAGATACGACTCGCCAAGGCTTTGCCATGCTGCTCCATTGCCGGGCTCTTTTGCCACAATCTGCTGGTAAGCGCGAGCAGCTTCATCGTATTTTGCGGCGGCAAAGAGCGCGTCCGCGGACTCCTGCGGGGAAGATCGCTGAGCTATGAGTTTACTGTCCTGGGCCAGCGCCAGAGACAGAGCCAGGGTCAGGGTCAGGATGAAAACATTTCGCGGCATTCGGTCCTCAGTTTCCGGATGTAGGTGAAGTCATACCGGGGTTAGAGTTTTTTTGACGTCGGACAGCATCGCTTGTGAGCCATATGCGCCCGTTTTGTGACGATTGGCTCCTGGCGCGTTCTCCGCCAGTGTTTTAGCCAAAGGAGGCTGAAAAACTAAGGTAATCGACGCAAAATAACTGAGTTCCGCGCGTTCCAAGTGCAGGTAAAATCAAAGTTTCCGCATGAAGTGGCTTTCCGCAATCCTTGTCCTCTCTCTATGTCTGGGCGCAGGCGCCCGGGACAAGGAGAAGTCCGCGCTTTCCAGGAAGGAACAGCAGATTGCGCAGTCCGAGTTCAAGCGCGCGATTGACCTCCAAACCGGCGGGAAGATCGAAGAGGCGCTGGTGGCTGCGACGCACGCTTCGCAAATCGATCCCAAAAATATGGAATACCTGATGGCGAAGCAGGTTCTGATCCAGCAGATTGTGGGAAAGTTCCTGGATGAAGGGAACCGGCTTGCGGCGGCAGGGGACAAAGCAGGTGCGGCGGCAAACTTTCGCGAAGGGCTGGCCCGCGATCCGCAGAACAGCTATCTGCTGCAGAGATTGCGTGATGTGACGCCGCCTGAAGATCCTGAGAAGCAGCATGTGCTGCAGCTGCTGGCTTCTGTGGAAGACGTGAATCTGGCTCCCGCCGCGGGCAAGCGAAACGTGCGGCTTGGGCCCGACACTCGCGGCGCTTATAACGCACTTGGCCAGGCATTCGGAGTTATCTTCCAGTTCGACCAGTCAGTTTCCAGCCGGCCGCTGAACATGAGCCTGGATAACGTGGATTTCTACCAGGCGGCTTCTTTCCTGGGACGAGTGACCAAGACATTCTGGTCGCCGGTAACCTCCAGAGAAGCCATGGTGGCCAATGACAATCAGGAGATGCGAACGGCGTATGAACGCATCGCGGTGCGGACCTTCTATGTCAATGACGTTTCTGCGACCACCGACCTGACGGACCTGGCTAATGTGCTGCGGACGATCTTCGAGATGCGATTCCTGAGCGTGCAGACCAACCGGAACATGATCACGGTACGCGCTCCGCGGACGCAGATTGCCGCCGTGACCAGCATGCTGGAAAACCTGATGGAGGCCAAGCCGGAAATCCTGGTTGAAGTGCAGGAGTTCGAGTACGACACCGATAAGTCTGCCACGTGGGGCATGGCTCTGCCCACGGATTTCACCATCTTCAACGTTCCTTCAGAGATCAGGCGCGTGCTGGGCGCGAATGCGCAGCCGGTGATCGACCAGTTGAACCAGACCGGCACAATCGACCCCAGCAAGATTGATCCAACGACGCTGCAGAATCTGGCCGGCTCGCCGCTGCTCGCCCCATTCGTCTTTTTCGGCAAAGGTCTGGGCCTGACCGGCATTACCGTTTCACCCATCAAAATCCAGGCTTCTGCCTCGCAATCGCGCGCGGCAACAGCTGAGCGCGTTACCATGCGCGCGACGGATGGAGAAGCTGTGACGTTCCGCATCGGTGACAAGTTCCCTATCGTGAACGGCAACTTCACCACCGTCGCGTTCAACGCCCGCGGCCAGGTACAGGCCGGCAACACGCCACAGTTTCAGTTCGTGGATCTTGGACTTACGCTCAAGACCACGCCGCACTATCACACAGATGGTACCGTGAGACTGGACCTGGAGTTTGAACTGCTGGGGCTGGGAACGCAGAGCGTGAACGGCATTCCTGACCTGACTACGCGGAGCTTCAAGGGCAACATCACTGTGACAGATGGCGAGCCGTCGATTCTCATGGGAGCGGTCACGGACCAGGAAATCAAGTCCACCAGCGGCTATCCTGGCATTGGGCAGCTGCCCGGCTTTTCCAGTGTGATCAGCACGAACAGTCGCGACCGGACGCACAATGAGATCGTGATGGTGGTGACGCCGCACGTGATCCGCAAGCCCTTCCATGACAAGGGCTCCAGCATTTTCTGGACATTGAACTAAATCGATCTACTTTCCGGCGTGATCAATCTCAAACTGCACCAACCTTTTGAGCTGGTCGTAAGGGATGTCTGCGATTCCCTGAACATTGCGGCCGTTGAGGAAGACGGTGGGCGTGCCGGTCACATCCATGGTTCTTCCCAGGTCCAGTGACTTGTTGATGCGAGCATCGGTTTCCGGAGTGGTGGAGCAGTCACTGAGCTTTTCGGCGTTCAGCCCGGCCGCCGTGGCAAGCTCTTTCAACTTGTCATCCGCAGTGGCGAGCGCAATGGAGCCTTGTTCGGCGAAAATGCTGTCAATGTATTTCCAGAAAGCTTCGGGATTCTCGCGTCCGGCGCAATCTGCATACTGCGCGGCCTTCATCGCCCATGGGTGAAGCGACGCGGGAAGAGGAAACTGTTGGAACACCAGCTTGATCTGGGGGAAGTCGTTTACCAGCTTCTCCACGATGGGCGCCGCCGCTTTGCAATGCGGACACTGCAGATCACTGAATTCAACCATTTCAATGACCGGCGATTTTGCGCCAAGGCCCGGCCCATCCGCAGCTTTGAGCTTCTGCCGCGCACTTTCATAAGGATTGGGACCGAAAGGGATCATCTGTCCCACCACGGCGGTCTGGCTATCCGTGCTCACAAACAGGTGATACGGCTGCTGCTTGTTCACTGAGATCGTTACTTCAGCCAGCCCGGGAATGGAAGACTCGCGGATGTCATAGATATTCCAGGTAACGCCGGGATCGTAACCGAAGACCCGCTGCATGGATTCATCGATATCTTTGTTGCTGGGCAGCAGTATGGGCGCGGCCTTTGCCGGCTGCGCCGCATGGGCGGGCTTGGTGGTGGTGTGCTTCGCAGGCTGCGACTGAGCTGAGGCCAGCACAGCGGAGGTGACAAGCAGAATTGCGGCGATGAGCTTCATCAGATCGTATCCCTCGGTGCGATTTATGATTTCAGGAAATCCGGATTAAATCTCTGACTTCTGCGCAATCGGGAACCTGCGCCCGAAGCCAAATGCCTTTGGCGTGATCTTGAGGCCGGGCGCGGCCTGCTGGCGCTTGTATTCGCTGCGCTCAATCATGCGCACAACCTTGCGCACCAGGCCCAGATCATAGCCGCGTTCAGACGCTATCTGCTCGGCTGTCCGGTAGTCCTCAATGTAGTCTTCCAGGATGTTGTCCAGGATTTCGTATGGCGGAAGTGTATCACTATCCAACTGGCCGGGCCGCAGTTCGGCGGAAGGCGGCTTGGTGATGGTGGATTCAGGAATCACCGGCCTGCGTGAGTTCACGTATCGGCTCAACCGGTAAACCATGGTCTTGGGAACGTCCGCAATCACGCCGAGCCCACCCACCATGTCGCCATAGAGCGTGCAGTAGCCGACTCCGAGTTCCGACTTGTTGCCAGTGGTCAGGACAAGATGGCCAAACTTGTTCGACATTGCCATGACGATGTTGCCACGGATGCGCGACTGAATGTTCTCTTCGGCGACATCTTCCGGCATGCCGGCGAACACCGGCGCGAGCGCCTGGCGATAGCAGTTGAAGATCTCGCCAATGGGCACGAGCTCAAAACGGATCTTCAACTTGCAGGCAAGTTCACGCGCGTCCTTCACGCTGCCTTCCGAGGAATACTCGCTGGGCATACCAACGCCGATAATGTTCTCCGGGCCAAGCGCATCTGCGGCGATGGCCGCGGTGAGAGCAGAATCGATTCCGCCGCTCAGGGCAATGATTGCCTTCGCGAAGCCGCATTTGCGGACGTAATCCCGCGTTCCCAGCACCAG
>JBAIYI010000511.1:0-6936 GCA_037915955.1 Terriglobales bacterium | reverse complement strand
CGCCTGCGCTGGAGCGTTGATCCTGAGGACGCGCAGGATCTGACGCAGGAGTTTTTCGCACGGCTTATTGAGAAAGAGTTCCTCTCAAAGTACGACGCGGAGAAGGCAAGAATGAGGACGTTTCTGCGCAGCTGCATCGATCACATGATGATGAACCGCGCGCGCGATGCCATGCGGGAGAAGCGGGGAAGCGGAGCGGCGCACCTTTCTCTGGACTTTGCGGATGCGGAGCACGAACTGGCCGCGGCGAGGCTTCCGGCTTCCATGGATGAGTTCTTTGAACGCGAGTGGGTGCGGAGCCTGTTTGAACTCGCGGTGGAGCGGCTGAGAGAACGATGTGAAGCAGCTGGAAAGCAGAGGCAGTTTGCAATATTTCAGGCCTGTGATCTTGCCGATGAAAACGAGAAGCCTCGATATGCGGAGTTGGCCAAGCGCTTTGGAGTAGCGGTTACAGACGTGACGAACTACCTGTCCTTTGTGCGTCGCGAGTTTCGCCAGTGCGTGCTGGACCAACTGCGCTCGATGACCGGCAGTGATGAAGAATTCCGGCGCGAAGTGCGCTCTCTGCTGGGAGCAGACCCGAAATGACTCGGCTTTCAGATCACGTGATCTCCCGGTTACAGGGCGAGCTGCTTGTTCCGGATCTCACGGGCACGCGATACCAACCTGTGAGAATGCTTGGCCGCGGTGGGATGGCGACCGTGTGGCTGGTGAATGACACGGTCCTGAGACGGCCGGTGGCCATGAAAGTCCTGGCGCCCGAAGCCAGCTCACCGGAACTGGCTGCGCGCCTGCTGAATGAAGCCCAGGTCCTGGCTCAACTGGAACATCCTGGAATTGTTCCGGTGCATGATGCCGGCACGCTGGCCGATGGACGAACCTTCTATTGCATGAAATGTGTTCAAGGCAAGACGCTGGAAGAGTTCATTCAGGACATCGGCGTGCGTGAGCGGCTGGAATTGCTGAGGCGCATCATGGAGCCGGTGGCGTTCGCGCACGCGCGTGGATTCGTGCACCGCGACCTGAAGCCCGGGAATGTGATGATCGGCGAGTTTGGGGAAGTGCTGGTGATGGACTGGGGACTGGCGAAGTGGCTTGAAGGTACAGCGCATGCTGAACCGGACGCGCCTTTGCTGGCCGCTGAAGTTGAGAAGGAGGGCACATCGCACGGCACGGTCCTTGGCACCAGAGGATTTATGTCTCCCGAGCAGGAGCGTGGCGATCAACAATCAGTGGATGAGCGGAGTGACGTATTCTCGCTGGGCGCGATTCTGCAGTTCATGCTCGCTAATGGGAAGGAGCAGCCATCGCGGGCACTGCAGGCAATCGCTGCCACGGCCACGGCTGCCGAAAAGGGATCACGGTATCCCGGCGTGTTGGAGTTTTCGGCAGACATCGAACACTATTTGCTTGGTGAGCCGGTGAATGCTTATCCGGAAAGCGTGCTGGAGAAAGCAGCCAGGCAGGTGCGGCGACATCAGGTAGCCGTTGTGCTGGTACTCGTGTATCTGATCATGCGGCTCGCGTTCATCATTTTTTCGCATTGAAGTTAAAGGATTGCGGAAGTGCGGGTAATAGAACAGGAGAGATCACAACAAGAAGGAGCAATCTCCGTGAACAAAGTAGTTCTGGGAATTTTGCTGGGAGCCATTTTAGGAGCGTTTGACGGCCTGACCGCCTGGTTTACGCCAGAGGTGCGCAGCCAGATGGTGGGGATCGTGATTGGGTCCACCATCAAGGGAATCATTGCAGGCGTACTGATCGGCTTCTTTGCCCGCAAGGTGAACTCGCTGGCGCTGGGCATTATTTTCGGCCTGGCTGTGGGAGCACTGCTGGCGTTTGGGATTGCAGCCATGCAGCACGGCCATTACTTTGCGATCATGCTTCCCGGGTCGATGGTCGGACTGATTGTGGGGTACGCAACCCAGAGGTATGGAGCACAGCCGGCAATGCAGAAGGCACAACGTGCTTAGTCGATTGAGTGTGAATGGCTAGCGAGGTTTGACGAGCTCGTGGGAAAGCAAGTTCGCTTTTACGGCCAGGTTGCGAGCGCGGATCTGTTCATTGTCTTTAAGCGCCTGGCGGCTCTGGGCAACATAGTTGCGAACTTGAGCCACCATGTTTTGTTCATCGGATGAGAGCTGCCGCTTGATCCCGTTCAGGTTATTTTCGGTGTTTTGCAGCAGTTGCTCAGTGCTTGTCTGGTCGCGCGCAGCATCAGCCGGAGAGAGCGTTGGCGAAATCGGGAGAGGAGTGGAGCTGACGGCGGGTGGCCGGGCATCGGCAACTTCATTACGGCTGGGCGATTTCTCGGCAGGTGAGGGCTTCTTTCCTCCCATGTGACTTCCTGCGCGGGCGTGTTTACGCGCCTTTTCGGGCGTAGATGGAGGTGATGGTTGCGGCTCGGCAGTTTGCTGAGCTTCCTGCGTATTCCCCGGTTGCTGCGCTGCTGGCGTTGGAGTGGGCTGAGCGGCCACGGGAGCTGTCGCAGGCGGTTGCTCCTGCGGAACCACCAGTACAGGCTTTTTATGGGCGCATCCCGCTATCAGCAGAAACGCAAAAGCCAGCGAAAACCAGGCCGGCATGGAGCGAAGTGGCGTCATGCTTTGCTGACCGAGTCCTCAGATGAGATTCGAGCTTGATCTGCAGATGTTGTAGTTTCCAGCAGGGGAAAGCGCAAGTAAAAAGTCGTACCCTGCTCGGGAATGGAGGTGAATTCCAGCGAGCCATGATGCAACTGAACGACGCGATAAGCCATCGCCAGGCCGATGCCGCTGCCGCCCTTCTTGGTGGTGAAGTACAAATTGAAGATCTTGTCGCGAATTTCACTGGGAATGCCCTGCCCATAGTCGCGAATCGTGATCAGCGCGCTGTCTGTCTCGCGGCGCATCGTCAATCGGAGCACACCACCTTGAGGCATCGCCTGCACACCGTTGATAACGATGTTCAGGACGGCCTGCTTGACAAGATCTGAATCAACCCGGGAGACCAACGGTTGATCGCCGTTCTGTTTTTCAATCTTGACGCTGTTCTGTTCCGCGGCCGGCGAGGCAAGCATGACCACGTCTTCCACCAGTTTGCGAAGGTCGATTTCGCTGAGGCGCAATTCCACTGGACGCGTGAAGTCCACCAGGGTCTGCACCACGCGGTCGAGCCGCTGGATTTCGCTTCCGATCACATCCATGTGACGCCGCGTATCGGGATCGATCTCCTTCAGCTTTTGCCGCAAAACTTCCAGGTGAACCACGATGGCGTTGATCGGGTTCTTGACTTCATGGGCCACGCCGGACGTGAGCCTGCCAATCGCGGCCAGACGGCGGGAGAGTTCGATTTCATGCTCGATGCTGTGCACTGACTCGGCATCACGCAACGTAAGCAGGGCGCCAATGCGCTCGCCACGTTCCTCGATGAAATCCAGGGTGATCTGCACTTCGCGGCCGTGTTCGTTTTGTATTTCCAGTTGATTGATCGGCTGGCGATCGCGAAATGCTTGCAGGATGTTTCGCCCGACAGGATTCTTATCAGAGAAAATCTCAGAAATATGGCAGCCCAGCATGGCGCTGCGTGGTTTGCCGACGAAGCGCTCCACGGACGCACTCACCATCACGGTGCGAAAATCGCTGGTGAACAGCATGACGCCGTCCTGCAGGTTGGCCATCATCTGGTCCAGGTTCTCTTTCAGGGCGGAGAAGACCTCTTTCACGTCGCGCACCTGGCGTCCGAGTCGCTCGATCTTGTTTGAAACCGCACCGAACTCGTCTGATCGGCGCAACGTGCCCTCGGCGGGATCGGCTTGTCCGGAGGCCAGCAGGTCGAGGCGCCGGTTAATGGCCGTAAGTGGTTGGAGGGAAAGATTTGAGACTACAACCGAGATGATGAGCGCCAGCACAATTGCCAGGCCGGACGCGGCCATGGCATGCCGGACACTCTTGCTGACCGCGGTTTTCAGATACGTGGTAACCACGCCAACCCGGACTTCTCCGAAGGGAATATTCTGGTCCTGGCGTTCGATGGGCAGCCTGAATTCATAGATCCGCGGTGGTCCATAGATGGCGCGAATCTGCTCCCTGATTCCCGCGCTGACCAATGCCGAAAGATTGGTTCGTCGCGGCAAGGTCTTGCCCAACAGGTCGCTGTTGGAGTGCGAAAGCACCTTGCCTTCGCTGTCCGTAATGGCAATATCGTAGATTGTGGGCTGGTCGCTGGTGAACGATTCCAGGGTTGAGTTCACGGCGGAATCGGTCTCCAGGAGTTCCGCCAGCACTTCGTTTACCGCCTTGGTATCATTCAGGTCAATTTTCGCGTCGCGCAGATCTACCTGCAGCGCGATCCGCGCCAGGCTCCAGACTTCCTGCGCTGCAACCCGGATATCGCTATCGGTTTCACTGATCGTCTGGCGGACTACCTCATAGACATAAAATGTGGCAAGGGTGGCAACAATCACCACAACCATCAGGGTGATGGAAGCCACCATTTTCGTCTTGAGGCTCAGCGAAGGCATTCAGGCGAGATCAACTCGCCGCTTCTCCGGTGGCGCCCGATGCGGTGCCATATTCCTTTAGTTTGTTGTGCAGCGTCTTCAGGCTGATGCCCAGAATCTCCGCAGCGCGAGTCTTGTTGTTGTTGGTGGCCGCCAGCGTTTTCAGGATGAGCGCTTTTTCCGCTTCCCCTACTGTGGTGCCCACATCCAGCCGGATGCCCTCTCCCTCAGAAGGCATGACTTTGATCCCGGCGCTGCCGAAGTTAGGTGGCAGGTGTCTCTGTTCAATGATCTTGCCTTCGCACACGATCACCGCGCGTTCCAGTGTGTTGCGCAGCTCGCGGACATTGCCGGGCCAGTTGTAATTCTGGAAAAGCTGCATCACGTTATCGCCTACACTGGCCACGTCTCGGCCGTGTTTGGCGTTCATGTCGGCCAGGAGTGAATCTACCAGAAGCGGAAGGTCCTGCTTATGTTCACGCAATGGAGGCATGTGGATGTTGAAGACGTTCAGCCGGTAATAAAGGTCGCCGCGCAATTCGCCTTTGGCCACGGCTTCCTCCGGCACTTTATTGGTGGCCGCCAGAACGCGAACGTCCACCGGAGTTTCCACTTTGCTCCCGAGCCGGCGCAGCTTCCTGTCTTCCAGTACGCGGAGCAGTTTGGCCTGTGTTGCAGCGGGCATTTCGCCGATTTCATCCAGCAACAGCGTGCCTTCTTCCGCCAGTTCGAAACACCCGGCGCGGCGTTCCAGCGCTCCCGTAAACGCCCCTTTTTCATGGCCGAAGATTTCGCTTTCGATCAGGGTTTCAGGAATCGCAGAACAGTTGATGGCCACAAAAGGCTTGTTCTTGCGGGGGCTCATATCGTGGATGGTGCGAGCCACCATCTCCTTGCCCGTGCCGCTTTCTCCGGTAATGAGAACTGACGCGGTGCTGGGAGCCACCATCTCGATCAGGCGGAAAATTTCCTGCATCGGTTTGGAGTTACCCACCATCTGCCCGAAGATTCCGGTGTCGCGCAGTTTGCGCTTGGTCGCTTCCAATTCCAGGGAAGTACCGCGCTGGCGTGCCGCATTCTGCAGGATCTGTTTCAAACGCGCGGGATCAACCGGCTTCTGGATAAAGTCGTACGCTCCCGACTTCATGGCGTCCACTGCCACATCGATACTCCCCTGGGCTGTGAGAAGAATCACCGCGACAGGTTGAGGTTGCTCGGCCAGGCGTTGCAGGAGTTCCAGCCCGTCCATGCGCGGCATCTTGAAGTCAGTGACCACAATCCCGGGAAACCAGGTTGCCACCTTTTCCAGCCCCTCAAGACCATCACGGGCAGTTTCAGTACGATATCCCCATGCAGAAATGAGCTCCGCCATCCCGCTTCGCTCATTCTCCTCGTCTTCCACGATCAGGACTTTTTCCTGTGTGTTCAAACTGTTCATCCTAAAGAGAGATTACACCAGTTCCGGATTTCGGGCAGTGGGGTCTTAAGCCTGCGCGCCTCAAAACAGCGCTGGCCGCGCGAAAACAAAGGCCAACCTGAACGGCTACAAATTCCATCTGCAAGAAGGTTGCTGTTTCCTTTTCGGACGCATTGGGGCACAATAGCGGATCAAAGTTAGGTCAGCCGCTTCCGGGTGCTTGCAACATCAGAGAGGTGAATCATGAAGACCTGCTCGAGCATTTTAGGCGGAGTTTTTCTCAACCTGGTATTCGCCGCAAGCGCAACCTTTTCCGCTGCACAATCGCCCGCTGCCGTCACTACTCCGGAAACTCAGATGCAGACACAGGCAGCTTCGAAGCCTGCCACTTCGAAAGAGTCCCCCAAAGTGTTTCTTCTGCCAGCCGGTACCCAACTGGTTGCGGAATTCGAAAAGGGCATAAACGTGAAGAAGCTCAAGGCCGGAGATCGGGTAAAGGCAGTTCTCACGCAGGATCTATTACTCCGAGGCCAGATCGTGGCGCCGGTGGAAACGAAGTTGATCGGGCACGTAGTAGAAGCAACACCTGCGAAGGACAAGGACTCGGATTCTCAGCTTGCAATCGTCTTTGACCGGGCCGTCCTGAAAAAGCACCAGGAACTGGCTTTCAATGGAATCATCGCGGCCATGCGCCCGCCGGCGCCTCGCCAGTCACTGGTGGACAGACCGGACCAGATGATGCCGCCGCCGATGATGGCGAATAATCCGGTTTCGACTCAGCCCAGGGGCAGCGGTGGGAACTCCAATCGATCTGCTTCCACCAGTAGCAGCGCCCCCACCACTGCGACAATGGTCGCCATGGGCCAGCTCAGTGCCAATACTACCGTACAAAGCAATCCCGGAAGCAACCCCGGAACCGTCGTTGGAAGTGCGCACGTGGAGAACCCTCAGAAAGGAAGTGCGGCCAGCGGCGGTGTCGGTGTGGCGGGTGTGTTTGGCATCCCGAAGGTAGGGCTGCTTCCTGCCGGACCCAATGGGA
>JBAIYI010000178.1:0-3093 GCA_037915955.1 Terriglobales bacterium | reverse complement strand
TCTTCTATAAAGACGCCGGGCCAGACCTTTTCCAGAAGTTCGTCCTTTTCCACGATGTGGCCGGCGCGCTCCACGAGCACAATCAGCATTTCCACGTCTTTCGGTGGCAGCGGGACGGGCTCTCCATCGCGCCACAAGACGCGCTCAACGGGGTCGAGTCGGTAGGGACCGAATTGGTAGAAGTGGTTGTTTGTCAAACGATTACCAGCCCGGGAAGCTCGCAAGAGATCCTTCAGAACTTCTCAAAGACATTCCCCGGCCCAAGCGGACATTTTGCGTAATGCAAGCGGTCCCGAGGCCGTCAGCCATCCGCAGCCTCCTCCGGGAGAAGATTCTAGCGCATCTTGCCTTGGCTTTAGGAGAGATAAGGCGGGCGCTCCAGGACCAAATCATTCTTGAAAGGAAACTTTTCCCATGAAAATCTCACCACTTTAAGGGGTGGCAAGAAAAAAGGCGGACGCAAGAAAAAAGAAGAGCCGCCGCCGGTAAGGGCGCAAGAGATCGCGGCCTTTTCTTCTTGTTGCTTCGTTCCAGGCAGCTTACCAGCCGAGAAAGTTTCCGACCTCTTCCAAAAACACGTGCCATGCTGGTTCGTCGAGCAGGATGTGATTTCCCGTATTGAGCGGAACGAAGCGTGCGTTGGGAATTTCCGCCGCTAAAAGCTTTCCTGCGCGGGACGGAATCACGTGATCACGGTCCGAGTGAAGGACGAGCGTGGGAACCTTCACCCGAGGCAGAAGGGCGCGAACATCGAGCGTGTCACAGAGCCTCATGATGAGCGAGGCGTTTTCTGGAGAGGTGGAGATGCGCTGCAGATCGTTGAACCATTGCTGATGTTTCGAAGTCGCGTTTTCGGGGATGTAGGCATTGGTAAAGAGAGAAGAGAAACCGGGATTATTTTTACCCCAGCCCAGCCGCATCAGAGTGCCCAGGGCACGCCGGGCCTCCATGCCCTTCGGCGTTCCATAACGCTCATACCCCTGGGCAAAGGCGTTGCAAAGGACGAGATGGCTGACGCGTTCGGGATGGCGTACAGCGTAGTCGATGGCGACGGCGCCGCCCTGGGAAATGCCCATCAGCGCGAACTTTTCCGGCGCCGCAGCGTGAACCACAGCTTCGAGATCACGGAGCCACGCTGCGAATGATAGATCCGTGACATTCCACGCGGACAGGCCGTTCCCGCGCTCGTCATAGCGGATCAGCTGGTGATGGCGCGAGAGCTCCGCAATCCAGTGCTGCCAGAGCGGGCTTTCCCATTCGTATTCGAGATGGTTGAGCCAGTTGGCAGCCTTGACCAGAGGATAGCCTTTGCCCACTGTGGAATAGGCGATCGTTACGCCGTCATCCGTTTTGCAGTAGCGGATTTCCTGCCGCGGGAGACGCTGGGCGGAAGAAGATGCACCATTTGAGAAGGGTTCCCCGAAGCTGTGACCGTTGCCCGGTACAGTAATGCTGTAGCCCTCCTCGGGACTTTCGCGGAACGCTGGCGATAACTCCCCGGCATGTTCCACTGCTGCCGTAAAGCGGTAGCCCCGACGCGGAACGGTCTCAATGTATTTGCGGTCGTCGGACCCGTCACCCAGCGCCTGCCGCAGATTGAAGATGCGGCGGGAGAGGTTACCTTCCTCAATGAAGACCCCGGGCCACACTTTTTCCAGCAGCTCGTCTTTCTCCACGATGTGGCCGGCTCGCTCCACCAGCACAATCAGCATTTCCAGGTCTTTTGGGGGTAGCGGGACGGGCTGTCCCTGGCGCCACAAGACCCGCTCCACGGGATCCAGGCGGTACGCGTCGAACTTGTATAACTGCTTCATTATCAGCTTCTTATCCGCCGCAAGAACTTCGCAAGAAATGTTTCAGAAGTCCTCAAAGACTTCTTCGTCCCAGGGCTGGCATCGTGTCCCGGCAGTAAGCGGTCATGCGCGCCGGTGCCCCGCTTTCCTGGAGCCTGGGTGCTTGATTCTATCGCACCCGAGGGCGGCTTTAGGAGCGTAAATCCGGCGCCGCTGGCCAGATATTTCACGCTCTTTGCGAAAGGATTTTTTGCCATGAAAATCGCAGGACTTGCAAAGCTCTTCCTTGCCTCGATGCTTGCCATGTTGCTGGTTGGCTTGAGCCCGGCGGCCCTGGCGCAAGCCGGGCATCCGCACAATACCTCCGCCACCCAGCCTGACCTTCTTCAGGTTGTACGCGACAACACCGCCAAGTATCAGGACGTTGCCGCGGCCGAAGGCGACGGCTACCAGCTTCTGTTCGGCTGCGTCAGCGGCCCCGACTCCGGAGCCATGGGGCTCCATTATGTAAACCTCAGCCTGGTCGCTTCCGGTGTGGTTGACGCCACCCGCCCGCAGATCATCATCTATGAACCCCAGCCCAATGGCCGGCCGAAACTCATTGGTGCGGATTTCCTCGTCTTCAAGGACCAGTGGGACGCGGCGCACAACAACTCGGGCGCGCCTCAACTGATGGGGCAGCTCTTCCATGAGTTCGACGCCCCCAATCGCTTTGGCCTGCCTTCCTTCTACACGCTCCACGTCTGGGCGTGGAAAGAGAGTCCCACCGGGCCGTTCGTGAACTGGCACCAGAACGTCTCCTGCCAGTCTTTCGTCGCGCAATAGGAGAAGACGCCGTGGCAACTGTATTCAAAAGCTTGCTGCGAACACTGGAGCAAGCGTGTTCATGGCCCGTGTTTCTGGTTCTGGTGGGTGGCTACAAGCTGCCCATTTGCCAGAACACGGACAGGCTAACGATCCGCGCTACTCACCATGGGAGGATGGCATGAAACGTCTACTGGGATTTATTTACGGGATCATCTGCTACGCAGTGTTCCTCTTCGTCTTTTTGCGCGCCGTATGGTTCGTCTGGACCATGGACAGCCTGGCTCCGCAGGCGCCGCTGACCAGCGCGCTGCTCATCAACGCCGCGCTGCTTGGCGCCTTCGCCGTGCAGCACAGCGGAATGGCGCGCCAGGGTTTCAAGCGCGCATGGACAAAGATTGTTCCTCCGCTGCTGGAGCGCAGCACCTATGTGCTGATGGCCAGCCTGGTCCTCTTCAGTGTGGTGCAGTTCTGGCAGCCGCTGCCAGGGACCATC
>JBAIYI010000031.1:0-3475 GCA_037915955.1 Terriglobales bacterium | reverse complement strand
ATGCTGCACCGCTTCTTCCGTCGCCAATCCCGCAAGTCGCAGGAACAATGGCGTCTCTTGCGGCGCTCGCGTGGCCAGGATCTTTGGCTGGGGTATCGAATCTGAGTAAATGGGGCCGCCAAAAGGTACGGGGAAATTCTCTGCAACTCTCCGCTTCCTGATTTCAGAGAGGCCGGAGCCGCCGGCGAACATGCGTTCTCCAAATTCAGTCACACCTGTGCCCAGCGACGAAACAACTCCTATGCCGGTAATCACCACTTCATGCATGTCGATTTTCCCTCGCCCGGAGCGATCAGTGAACGACCACCCTGGATGTATGCCCGTCAGCCACCTGGGCCCTCACGTAGTCCATGATTTCCTGCAGCGTGATGTCCAGCGGAGTTCCGTCCTGGTTCGCGCACTTCTGGCGGAATATCCGGCTGAAATCCACGTCTGCGCCTGCGATTTGCCTCAAGTTGCAGCTCAGGTCCACCAGTTCGATGGAGCCCGCGCCCAGATCGCCTATGAGCCGTGTGGCCGGGTTAATGCCCGGACCGCTCACCCGCAACACATTGCAGATCGCTCTCTCCAGATCCAGCAACAATTCCTGATCGCTCAAACTCTTGTTCATGTTGTTCACTTTGTGTCGCAAGCAGAACCAGGTCATGAGCTGTGCCGTAATAGCACGCTCCGTTTTCCGGCATGGCGCTTCGCCAGTCGGTGTATTCGTCGTTTGCGGTCAGCACCACCGCTGCCGCGCCTTCGCACAGCACCGAATCGCTCGGAATACTGCGCCGTATCCTCATGCTGAGAAGGGGATCTTCCAGGCTGAAGGCGCTGCCCACCAGCGCCGCTTTCACCACACCGGTCTTCAGGTCGCACTCCGCCTGCTCCAGGGCATGCAACACGGCCCATCGCGAGTGGGTGAATCCATAAAGAGGTCCCATGGTCCCCAGGAAAATGCTCAGGAAACTCGCCTGCACGCTCCCAACTTCTCGCAGGAACTGCTTGGAGGATCGGAGCAACTTGTAATGCTTTGCAAAATCCTCTGGAGGAGTATTGGCCATCTGTTTGGCCGTCTTGTAGTCATCGGGGCCGTCCTGCATGGCGCAATAGAGGCCGACGCTGAACGGGTCTTCAGCCAGGTATGGAGCAACCGCTTCTCGCGCCTGCAGCCCAACTGCTGACAGCATGAGCCCCGCCCGGTTCAGTGATCGGAAGCTGCGCGGCTCCGGAAGTTCCACGATCTGTTCGTCCGTCAACGGCAGGGAACAGGTTTGCGGGATGCTGAAATCGCAGTTGTCATAAAGCTCGTAGGTAAGCCGTTGCGGCGCCGCGTTAGGCGAAGGCCGCAACGCTTGTTTCCATGAAATCCTGCTCACAAGACCCTCCTTGACGCTTCACCCAGTCTTCCACCACCACGTCTTTGGCTTCGATATCCACTCCGGGAACAATGGCGGCGATGAATTGCGCTTCGCCTACCCTGACGCCGGCGACTTCGATGTATCCCGTTGCCTGCACGTAATGAGGACGCATCCTTACGATCTCTGCGGTTACTCTGCACTGATCGCCCGGTGCGATCGGCTTGATGAAGCGTGCCCATTCCACCTTGCTGAGCACGGCAAAAGTTTTGGGTCGCAGCAGGCGCACACAGGCTGAGACTGTTTGCGCTATCATCTCGATCTCCAGGACGCCCGGAACAATCTCGTGTCCGGGAAAGTGGTCCACAAAGAAAGGATCGCTGCGCGAAAACGCCTTGATTGCCACGGCGCGTTTGCCGGCATCGCACTCTTCCAGACGATCAATCAAATACCACCGCACGGGAACATCTCCTTCTCAAGACCTCTTTTCCGGCCTTGCCACATTTTCCATTGGCAAACGGCCTGCCAAACTGCACCATCGGTGCTGTTGATGAGTTCACATGCGCCAATGGCGATGATCCGCGTCTTGTTTTCTGTCTATTTCTCTCGCACGTGCCGCAGATCGGACCAAAAGTGGCACAGGCGGGGCTCTTGGAGCCGCCAGCTTTGGTTCAGCTGCCCGGAGATTCGCGCCGGCAAAGCTCTCGGTTCTGTTAACACCGCGTAAGGAATCGCTTATTCAAACTGCTTCTGGCGGCAGGGAACCTGCTGAGAACGGTTTGGCAGCAAGACTGCTTCATTGCCACAGGAGAAACTCGGCTTGAGTTTCGGAATGTGACCCGGACGATGAAAGAGGAAGGGTAGGTGCAAACCGTGAACGCGAAGGCTGATGACGAACTGAAGGATGCTGGCTCATCGCGAGAAAAGCAACGTCAGGACCAGGACGATCCCTCTCGGTGGTTGCGGCGTAGCGGAATCAAAACGTCGTCGGTGCGTTTGCTCTGCCTGCCGTACGCCGGTGGAAGTGCCAGGCTCTTCCGCGACTGGTCTGAGTGGTGCGCTCCGGAAGTCGAGGTGGTTGCAGTGGAGTTTCCAGGCCGCGGATCCCATGGCCGCAGTGCCCTGATCAGTGATATGGACACCATGATTGAGCGCTTGCTGCCGGTGATCGACAGCATTTCAGATAAGCCGTTTGCTCTCTTCGGTCACAGCATGGGCGCGCTCATCTCTTTCGAATTGTCGAGAGCCCTTGGCCGCACCGGGCGCCGCTGCCCGATTCACCTCTTTGCTTCCGCCATGAGGCCACCTCATATTCAGGGTGAGTACAAACTTCACAATCTTCCTGACCGCCAGTTTGTTGAGGCGTTGCGAGCCCTGAAAGGCACGCCTCCAGAGATCCTTTCAGACCTGAGCCTGCTGGAACTTTTCATTCCCGTGCTGCGCGCGGACCTGCGCCTTGCCGAAACATATCAATACGTGGCTGCTCCGGTTTTAAAACACCCGATCACCGTCTTCGGGGGACTTTCTGACGTCACAGTGACAGTACAACGACTGACGGAATGGAAGAAACACACCCGCGGGAATTGTTCCATCCGCTTGATTGAGGGGAACCACTTCTTCATTCATGAGCAGGCTCACGTTGTAGCAGCCAGCATTTTGAAAGCTCTGGGAAGGGTGTCTTTGCCGGCGGCACTCGTACCAGCAGAAACTTGCGATGACTCGACTCAGCCAATGGAATCCTCCGAGCCCGTTCTCAGCGCAACCGAGTAAACATTGGCGTCCTCCGCTGGGCACACGGTTCCAGTTCCGGACACATAAGCGCCCGACTATGGAACTCCACCAGGACCCGGCTGCAACTCCAGTTTTCCCAATATGGAACTGCACTCATAGGCTTAGCTGTCGCTCTGCCGCTCGCTTCAAGCTACATTCCACTTGGCAGAGGAGTTGCATCTGCAAACTGTGCCGTTACTGAGCGGCGCTACTCCTCATGACCACCACGGCGCATACCGTAATCTGGGAACCAGCAAGCCAGCGCCACGCTTCGGAGCAGCGGTCGGCTGTAAAGCGACTGCCCGCATTGAAGTGGTATCCAAAAATGGATCAATGGATCGCGGACCCCAACGGATCTGACAATC
>JBAIYI010000539.1:0-2998 GCA_037915955.1 Terriglobales bacterium | reverse complement strand
CCGCTGCATGGTTTCAGTTTTGGCTGGAGAACTACCGCTCGTGGCGACGACAACTAACGTGAGTTCGACTCTAGTTCCCGCATGGCTCGCGGTCAACGCCCCAGATCAGGGCAAGTCTGTGGATTTGTGTGGAGAAGGAGGAAAACTGGTTTCGTTTTTCACCAGGCGCTTCGCTGAGATCTAAAAAGAGCGCAATCCATTAGAATGGAAGGTTATGCTCAAGCTGCTTTTCCCGGCTGTGCTGGCCTGTGCGCTGGCTTTCGGACAATCTGCGCCGGCTGCTGCTGCGAAAACATCGCACGCGAAAAACCTGGAAAAGCAGCTCCGCGACGCCGATCTCGCCTTCGCCAAGGCCACATCCGAGCGCCGCATTGAAGGCTGGATGGAGTTCTTCGCCGACGATGGCGCCATCATCCGCGAAGGAAAAGTCCTGAGCGGCAAGCAGTCCATCCGAGAGTTTTACACGCCAGTGTTCGCCAATAAGGATTTCTCGCTGACGTGGGTTCCAACGAAAGCTGAGGTCGCCAAAGACGGCACACTTGGTTACACCTACGGCGACGCCGAGGCGAAAGTGGGATCACAAGTCACACGTGGCATGTACGTGACAGTATGGCGCCGGATCGGCGGAAAGTGGAAAGTTGTTCTTGACCTGGGTAGCCAGCCGCGGCAGCAGCCGAAAGACGCCTCAGCTCCTGCCCAGCAGCAGTAACGGGTGCGGAGCCAACCGCATCTATCTATACATTGGGCAAATTCATATTGAAAAAGGATACTGCCGCCTTCATGAATCAGTTCGCTCGCAAACGTAAGTTGATTAAAGTTGACCGCCTGCTCGCCCTCGTCACTGTGCTGTGGCTCATCACCTCCGTGGCCCTGCTTCTGGACTGGAGAGACTCACGTACCCAGGCCGCTCATTCTCAGCCGCGCACCATGGAAAGCGCACAGCTTCATTCTCAAGCTGTCGCGCGCGCTTTCCGAATGTAATCTTCTTTGCACGTCTTCGCAGGAAGGCGGTGAGGTGCGCGCAGGTCTGGCACGCGGGCGTTATCCCAGCGATTGGGAATCTCAGCGGCTGCTGGGGTGCTTTGGACTTCCATTTCCGTGCGCGGCTAGCGGTCCTGCGATGGAGATCCCAGTTCGATCAACCTGGCCACGCTGCGATGAGACTCAATGGGATGCCTTAGCGGCAGGTTCATGTTGATCCGGTACTCGTTACTGCGCGCATCATCCTTCTTGCGGGCGCGTTTGATGTAACCGGCTTCTTCCAGTTCGTCCAAAATGCGCTGTACCGCCCGATAAGTAATTCTCACTGGCTCCGCTACATCTTGAATTCGCATCGCTGGATCCTGCGCCAGACAGATCAGCACATGCGCATGATTGGTTAAGAACGTCCACGGGGCGGGTTCAACCCCGGTTTGCTTTTTTCTGGGCATGGCACTTGTCACGCTCGGCTTCGGCATAGTAGTATGCGTCTATATTTACATGTAATCAATTACATGCTTTCGGAGACGCGCAAATGACTTCATCTTCTCTTTGTCAGGATAGCACCAAATCACGGGGGTGGCGCGCGTGAGCACACTCGGGATCCTTCATGCCAACCTGCTTTCACCCATCGTGCTCGCTTTTGCCCTCGGGGTGGTGGCTCGCTTGCTTCGCAGCGAACTGCGCATTCCTTCAACCCTTTATGTCAGCCTCTCCATCTACCTGCTGCTTGCGCTTGGCCTGAAAGGCGGCCATGAACTCGCCAGCGTGGGATGGGCCCCCATCGCAAAGCCCGCCCTGGTAACCATTCTTCTCGGCTGCATCACGCCGATCACCGCATATGTGGCCCTGAAGCGCCTGGGCCGCTTTACGCCAGCGGACTCAGCCGGCATCGCGGCCCATTATGGCTCGGTTTCCGCCGTCACCTTCATTGCTGCCCAGCAGTTTGTCAGTTCTATGGGAGCATCAACTGAGAGCTATATGCCCACTTTACTGGCGCTGCTGGAAAGTCCCGGAATCCACGTTGCGCTGGCGTTGGGAGTGCTGTCGGGAGCGGCAAAGGCCGCAACCGTAAAAAAGCGGAGCGTGCCGGTTCTTGCGGCTGCGGGTGACTCTGGAGAGGGTTCCATCGCCATTCTGGAGGCGCTTGCCGAAGAAGAAATGACTGAGCAGGAAGTTTCTGCTCCGTCTTTCTGGCGATCGCTGCATGAAGTGCTCACCGGACGTACCATGATCCTGCTCGCAGGCGGCCTCGTTGTCGGCTGTCTCATGGGAGAGGCGGGATGGAAACAGGTCCAGCCGTTTTTTGATTCCGGCTTCAAAGGCGCCCTGATGCTCTTCCTCCTGGAGATGGGTATGCTCGCGGCCGAACGGCTGGAAGATCTGCGGCGCGTAGGAGGTTTCCTGCTCGGTTTCGGTATTCTCACGCCCCTGGTGCATGGAACGCTCGGAGTTCTGGCAGGTCACTTTGCCGGACTCTCGGCAGGGGGCGCCACGGTACTTGGCGCCATGGCCGGCAGCGCTTCCTACATCGCGGCGCCGCCGGCAGTCCGGGCAACTCTGCCGGCCGCCAATCCAACCTATTCCCTCACCCTCGCGCTGGGAATTACGTTCCCCTTCAATGTGGTACTGGGCATTCCGCTGTTCTGGCGGTTCGCTAACTTTCTGGGAGGCCACTCATGAATCCACTGGTAGGAATCATTATGGGCAGCCGTAGCGACTTTGAAGTCATGGCGGCTGCGCGCGACATGCTCCAGCGGCTGGGAGTTCCCCACGAGGTGCGGGTAGTCTCCGCCCATCGCACACCGATCTGGATGGCAGAATATGCTCAAACAGCTGAGTCTCGCGGTTTGCGCGTTATCATTGCCGGCGCCGGCGGCGCAGCGCATCTGCCAGGAATGGTAGCGGCGCACACCACTCTTCCCGTGTTGGGCGTTCCAGTTCCCGCAACAGCCTTGATGGGCATCGATTCCATGCTCTCGATCTTGCAGATGCCCGGCGGCGTTCCCGTGGGAACACT
>JBAIYI010000220.1:0-12776 GCA_037915955.1 Terriglobales bacterium | reverse complement strand
CGTCTCGGGGCTGACTGCTGTCTGCTGAGTGCTTCTTCTAATGCCCCGTCTTCCCATCAAGCAGATCCAGCATGTGTCCCAGCAGCCCGATCACCGCCGCCAGTGATTCCGTTGCTCCAGCCGGGCTTCCCGGCAGATTGAGGATGAGCGTCTTTCCGCGAATGCCGCAGATTCCCCGGCTCAGCACTGCATAAGGAGTCTTCTTGGCGCCTTCCGCTCGGATTCGCTCGGGAACTCCTTCCACCAGCTTTTCCACCACAGCTTTCGTCGCCTCCGGGGTCACGTCGCGCGGAGCGATTCCTGTACCGCCGGTCGTCACCACTAGGCGGGTAATCTCCGCGCATTCAATCAACCGCGCCTGGATTTTGTCTTTTTCATCAGGCAGCACACTCTTGTGCACCACGTTGAAGCCGGCCGCTTCCAGCGCCTGGGCCACAGCCGGACCGGATAGGTCATGCCGGAGCAGTTGAAAAGATGAATCGCTGATGGTGAGTACGGCGGCGGTTTTCACTTGGCGGGCGTCCTGGGTCACGCTTCCAGCACGTTTTCTTCAGCGTCGCGGTTGGACTCATCGAGCAGCCGCAGGCCTTCCAGCAGCAGGCCTTGCGTGGATTGCGTCGTCGTCTCCTCTTTGCTGGTGCCCTTGAAGTCGATCTCAAAGTTTCCCGCTGTCCAGCTCAGTACCTTGTACACAGCCTCGTCGCCTTTGATCGCGCCGTAAGTTGCGTGGTGGATCTGTCCTTCGGTAAAGAACATCTGGCAGCGGTCGGCGCTGTTGGTCAGCGTGAGCGCGCAGGTCTTGCGTCCCATGTCCAGGGACTGCAGCAGGTCCAGCACGTTCATCTGGGCCAGGCTGCCGCGCACCACCGAATCGGCTGGCGCTTCGCGTGCCATCTTCTCCAGTGAAATCTTGTCCACCACTTTCTTGATCTTGGCCGCCGCTTCCTTGATGAAGAACGGCTTCTCCAGGAAGTCTTCCACTGTGTCCTGCACCGTCTTGAGCTTCTCGTTCAAGTCAGCCTTGCTGGCCATCAGGATCACCGGAATGGCTGCGGTACCCGGCCGGGCTTTCAGTTTTTGCAGAAGCTGCATGCCGTCCATGCCGGGCATGGCATGGTCAACCAGGACAAGGTCAGGTTTCTCGTCGATCGCCTTGAGCAGTGCGTCGGCCGGGTCGGCCAGCGGCTGCACGGTGCAGAACTGCGCCAGCGCCTGCCGCAGCATCTCCAGCACCATGGGATTGTCATCGACAAGAAGGACCTTGATATTGCTGGGCATGAGACCTGTTTCTTACTTCGATTTCGGCGTGCCTTGCCGCTGGTAATCGCCGCTCTTGCCGCCGGACTTCCGCTCCAGGACTACCTCCCGGATCACGATTCCCTTGTCCAGGGCCTTGCACATGTCATAGACGGTGAGCGCGGCCACGCTGGCCGCTACCAGCGCTTCCATTTCCACGCCGGTTTGGGCCGTGGTGACGGCGCGGGAGTGGACCTGCACGCCATTTTCGCACACGCGCGTGGTCACATCAACGAAAGACAGGGGCAGCTGGTGGCACATTGGTATCAGCTCTGAGGTTTTCTTGGCAGCTGAAATGCCCGCAATCCGCGCCACTTCCAGCGGGTTGCCCTTGGGGTTTTGCGGCAGCGCCTCCAGCACCTCGCGCGACATCTCAATGAACGCCGATGCTTCCGCCTCGCGCCGCGTCTCTGCCTTGGCGGAGACGTCCACCATGGTAGCGCGACCCGTGGAATCGTAATGAGAGAGCTTTTTTGTTTTCGCCATCACCGTAGAAAGACTGAAACCATATCGCCCGCCGCCAGCAACTCCCGGTCCGGTGGCACCACAAGATAGCAATTTGCCCGAGCCGATGCCAGCACGTCGCCGGATCCCTGCCACGGCACCAGTTCCACCTGCGGATCGTACAAACCACCGCTTAGCGTTGCCGGCAAAAATCGGGTGAGACCGATCCTGGTTTTCACATTCTTGCGCAAACGGGCCTGCGCGATTGGCAGTCGCTCAGCGAGCGCGCCGTTCAAAGCTGCCAAAACAGGACGAACGAACAGATCGAATGTAACCATCACCGAAACTGGATTGCCCGGCAGCCCAAAAAATGGAAGTTTCGTTCCTGAATGACGCAGCTCGCCGAACACCACCGGTTTGCCCGGCTGGATCTGTGCTCCGGTGAAAAAGAACTCAGCTCCCAGATTGCTAAGCACCTTTTCCACAAGATCAAACTTCCCCATCGAAACGCCGCCCGAAAGCAGCAGCATGTCCGCCGATTCCAGCGCGGCGCGCACCAGGATTTCCAGCTTCTTTTCCTCGTCGGGCGCCACTGGCAGGATCAGCGGTGCACCACCGGAGTTTGTTACTTGTGCCGCCAGCGAATAGCTGTTGCTGTTGCGGATCTGATTGGGTCCTGGAGTCTCCGTCACATCCACCAGTTCATCGCCCGTAGCCAGTACCGCTACTCTTGCGCGACGAAAAACCTCTAGCCTCGCACGCCCTGCACCTGCTGCCATCGCAATCTGTGCCGGGTCCATGCGAATCCCAACTGGCAGGAGCTCTTGTCCGACTCGTGCCTCCGCCCCGCGGTCCACCACGTTTTCTCCGCTCACAACAGATCGCTCCACCTTGACTGTGCCATCCTGCAAGGAAGACGTGTGCTCCACCATCACCACGGAATCTGTCCCCGACGGCAGGGCCGCGCCGGTCATGATCTCGACTGCTTCACCCTGCCTCACTGCTTGGTCGAATGTTCCGCCGGCCTTGATCTGGCCGAGAACTTTCAGCACAGATGGAAGGGAACTGGTATCTGCAGCCCGCACCGCATAGCCATCACGCGTGGAGCGGGCGAATGCAGGGAAGTCACGGTCCGCGAGAATGGGTTCGGCAAGAATCCGGCCGAGCGCATCGAGCAGTCTCACTGTTTCCGCGCGCGAAGCCTGCACGCCGGAGCAGTACTGCACCACGCGATCATAGGCCTGTTCGAAACTCAACACCCCTGCTGTCTGTGCTGCCGTGGTCATTCGATTGATTGTAGAGCAGCGCCAGATGATTCTGGTGGATATGGATATTGCTGACCGAAAGCGCCAAAGAAAAAGGCGGCCTCTCAAGGCCGCCTCTGCCAGAAGCCGATCTGTTACTTGATCATCCCTTTTGCTTCCGCTGCATGCGGTCCGTTCGGCTCAAGCTGCAGGTACTTGTTCAGCGCGTCTGACGAGCCGGGCTTATTGGCCTTGGCCAGCGCAGCGCCCTGGAAGAACCATGCATCTGCCTTGGTCGGATCTGCTGAGGTTGATTTCGCGCAATCCGCCGCGGCGTTCTCATACTGCTTGCTGTTGTACTCCACGGCACAAAGGTTGTAATAAGCCAGCGCGGGATTGGGATCGCTTTCTGCCGCCTTCTTATAGTCGGCAATCGCTTCTTCGTTCTTGTTCTGCTTCAGGTAAAGATTCCCCCGTGAAGTGAGCATTGCTCCCATACCCATCTTTGCCTTTGCCGGATCAGAGTAGGGATTGTTCGGGTCCTTGGGTGCGCTTCCGTCCACGATGCTTTGCGTTACCTGAATACCCTTGGTGTAAGTTTGGATGGCTGCATCGTTTTTGTTCTGGTTCTTCTGCGCCTCACCCAGTGCACGATAGAACTCCCAGTGCGTCGTGTTGGGGACCTTGGCCAGCACCTGCGACAGGTTCTTTTCTACTTCAGGCCAGTTCTGGGCCTGGATTGCCTGCTGCGCTGCCGTGAGCTGGGTGTTCATAGAGGCGATCTTTTCATTCTCGGCCTTCAGCTTGGCGGCTTCTTCCTTGCTCGCCTGGCTTCCAGGCAACGGTCCCGCGATGCCGCGGGTTGCTTCGGGGCGGGTCAGCTCAATATCGTGAACTTCTATATTTTCTGTAGGAACCTGAAAAGCGGACTCTGAATAAATCACCTTCTTATCTGGACCGCTCACTTCCACTGTGTAAGCGGTGGATTTCATGCCATTGAAAAAGTACTCGCCTTTCTTATCAGTCTTGCTCTTGAATTGTCGCCCAGACTGCGGGTCGGTGAAAACAATTTGAAGGTCTGGTACGGGCTCATAGTTTCGGGTGATCTTCCCCCTTACGCCGCCGGTCACGCTTTGCGCCGTCGTCGCAGGCGGCACAAGCAGTACGGCGATAACAACAAGCGCAAAACACAACCACAGGTTTCGTTTCATAGCCTCTCCCATTTTCATAAAAGAAGGGCGGCACGTGACCGCCCTTCGAAGCCGGAGCCGTGAACTCACTTCTTCTTGCCGCTCTTATACGTAGTTTCGATCTTGCCCCCGATGGCCTGGATCATGGCTTTGACGTCGTTTGCATGTGGCCCGTCCGGCGCCAGTTCAAGATACTTATTCAGCGTGTCGGCTGTGCCGTTCGGGACCGAATACTTGCCGTCCTTGTCGAGCTTGCCCTGGCCGACCATCAGTGAGCCTTTGATGAAATACGCATCTGCCCTTTTCGGATCGGCCGCAATGGCCTTGTCGCAGGCGGCCAGCGCGCCGTCAGTGTTTCCGGTGTTGTACTGGGTGGCACAGATGTTGAAGTATGCTGTGCCCGGGTTTGGGTCCAGCTCGGCCGCCTTGTTGTATGCGGCAATTGCTTCCGGGTTCTTCTTCAGCTTGATGTAAGCAGTGCCTTCATTCGCGTACATCTGCCCGATCGCCGCCTTTACCTTGGCCGGGTCCGAAGCGGGGTTCTTCGGGTCAGGCTTGGTGTTCTGCGCCAGCTGAATCGCCTTTTCGTAATTCTGGACGGCCTCATCGTACTTGTTCAGGTTCAGTTCCACGTCGCCCAGCGCCTTGGGGTACTCATAACGGTTCGGGTCCGCCGTTACCAGCTGCTGCAGTGGTGCTTCGGCGGCCTGCCAGTTCTTCTGGTTCATTGCGTCCTGCACCTGCCGAATAATGGCGTTCATGCTTTCGGCTTTGGCGTTCTGCGCTTTGATCGCTTCAATTTGTTCCTTGCTTGGGCCTTTGGAGGTACCTTCCGCGATGTCCAGGTTAACCTCTTCCTCTCCGGCTCCTTCGGCCGCGATCCTGCGCTTCACCGTATAGATCTTCTCGCCGGTCGAACTGAAAACGTCGATCTGATAGCCGGTGCGCTGCAGACCTACCATTTCGTAGTTGCCGTCCTTGTCCGTCTTGCCCTTAAAGGTCTTGCCTGTATCAAGATTCGTATACACGACCTGGGCATCGGGTACGGGCTTGCCTGCCTGGCTGATTTTGCCCCGCACACGGGTCAAGGTGGCCTGTGACCATCCTGCGGCACTCGCCAGCGTCAACATCAGCGCCAAACCCAGCACTGAATAAAGTGTTCTCTTCATTGAATAAGCCTCCGGCTTGAAAACCTATGATTCTAAACCCTGTTTGCTGCGGGTTGTTGCGCGTAAGGAATCGGGTCCGCTACGCCCGCCTCGTCAAAGGCGCGAAGCCTGAGCTGACAGCTTTCGCAAACTCCACAGGCGCGATCTTCGCGCGTATAGCACGACCACGTAAGGTCAAACGGCGCGCCCACCTCATGGCCCAGCTTCACGATCTCTGCCTTGCGCAACGCAATCAGCGGCGTGACGATGCTGATGTTCCCTTCGCGTGTCCCTGTCCGGATCACCTGGTTGAATGCCTCGTAATAAGCGGGCCGACAATCCGGGTATCCGGAGCTGTCTTGTTCCACCGCTCCGATATAGATCCTGGTGGCGTCCAGCACCTCAGCCCAGCTCACCGCCGCAGCTAGAAAATGCGCATTCCGGAAAGGCACATAGGTAACCGGAATCTCGCCCCCGCCAATCTGCTCGCCGGCCTGCGGCACAGCGATGCCTTTGTCCGTCAAAGCAGAACCGCCGATTCTGCTCAACACCTCATTCCTTACTGCCAGTCGGCGTGCAATGCCCAGCCGGTCGCAAATCTTTTCGAACGCAACCCGTTCCCGCGACTCCGTGCGCTGGCCATAGCTGATGTGCAGCGCGGAGGCCTCACTCTCACGGACTGCCAGTGCGGCACAGACGCTTGAGTCCATACCTCCGCTGAGCAATACCACCGAACGCGGCTTTTCGCCCGCCAAGCAATAACTCCTGACTTAGATGCTTTCCAGAATTGGATGTTTACAGAACCAGCTTTGCAGCCCTATACAAACCTTTAATTATCTCAAAACCCGGCACTTGGATGCGCCGCTTGAGGATCAGACGCCCTTCATCGCCGGTTCCCAAATGAACTTATGAATCTGCAGGCCCAGCCTGACTTGAAGCTGGTCCTGAAGTATCCACTCAGCCAGCTGCCGCGGGTCCAGCAGACAGTTGCTGCTGTCTCGCTCTCGGCTTGGATTTTTGGCGAATGCCGGCGAGAAGATCACCGCCCCCACCTTCTCCGCGATTTCCTGCTGCCGCACAAAGTCGCGGGCGAACTCATAATCGCCGCGGTCCGCGAGCACGAATTTCAGCTCGTCCCGGGATGTCAGCACCGCAAGGTTGCTCATCCGGAAGCTGCCGCCCTCGCCCGACCCCGGGCACTTCACGTCCACAATCTTGTGAACTGCGGCCGGCACGTTTTGCAGCGGACGCTCGCCGCTCGTCTCCAATAGCACGGTGTAGCTGCGCTCCAGCAAGCGGTTCATCAGCGGAACAAGCTCGCGTTCCTGCAGCATCGGCTCGCCGCCGGTAAACTCCACCAGTCCACCGGGTGCAAGACGCAGCACCTCCGCTTCCACCTCTTCGGCCGACATCTTCTTCCCGCCACTGAACGTGTATTCGCTGTCGCACCAGGAGCAACGAAGATTGCATGCCGCCAGCCGGACGAAAATGCAGGGAACCCCGGCAAAGGAAGATTCACCCTGAATGGAACGGTAGATTTCAATGATTTGCATGAAAACGACCTGCATGAAGATGGATCTGCAATGAAGCTGAACAGTCGCTATTCTGAGTAACGAGCCGTCGTGGTGTCCGTCTCCCAGATGGTCACGTCTTTCACTGACACCCGGCCGCTGGTCACCGATTTCATTCGCGTGTTGGTCTCGTCGTAGAAGTAGCGGGCCAAATTTTCCGCTGAAGGATTCAGCACCTTGAACGGTTCGATATCGTTGAGCATCTGGTGGTCCAGCCGGTCAATGACGTGCTTCATCACTTCTTTCAGATCCTTGAAGTCGAGCAGCAGGCCGGCCTTGTCCAGTTCGGCGCCGCGCAGCGTCACCCGGACCTTGTAGTTATGTCCGTGCGGGTTCTCACACTTACCCTTGTAATTGCGCAGGTAATGCCCCGCGGCGAATGTGTCTTCTACGGTGACTTCGTACATCGATTCCCCTGTTTAGGCGCTAAAAGCTATTGTAAATGCTGCGTTTGGAGCTGCCAAAGCAGGCACCGAATTGCTTTTTGTTGCTCGCCTCACTCGCATGCAGGTAACATTGGCCACCTTGGGACAGTCATCTCACACGCCGCGATGCCGGAGCGGTTCGTCTTGGAGTAGTTTGCCGATGATTCGGGATCGAGCCTATTCGCTGCAAGAACATCTCTCGCCTGCGGCGGCTTTGCGTCAGGCGCAGATCAGCATGTGGAGGCAGAAACGATGGCGTTCGCTTTACTATTGGGCCGCTTTCCAGATTCAGGGCGACTGGAACTGAGGCGTTTGTCCGAAACTGCCACGCTGGCCGGTCTTCCCTTAATAGAAACTTGAGCGCGGCAGCCGCTGCAGCTTCAGGCGGCGGTGCTCTTAGGGCGTTTGCGCTAAGCCGGCCGGAGAACAAGGGGCTTCGGCCGGCCCTTTGCTTTGGAGGAGAGAATCGTGTCCGTGCGGGAAGAGCTGGTCGAGAAAGGATTTCAACTCGCCTGGTTCCTTTATCCTGAGCGAGAAACGGCGCTACTGATCCTTGCCGGTGCGCTCGACAAACTCACCTTGCAGCGCGGAAGAGAAGCTCGCCGCAGCTACTGGCGTGACAAGCATCTCAAGCGCAGCATCACCCGGATTACACGTGAGGAAAGCGATGCGCTTCAATGGTTGATCTGTTTTGAATCCGAGACCTACGAGAAATTGCAGGAGCAGCGGCAGGCCGCTTCCCTGAAGCAATTGATCGTCCGCTATGTGAAGAGCCTGGTCCGGATCACCACGGCCATGTCTTCGTTTCACGTGAACGTGGGTTTCCAGCGTCTGCTCTACAGCTACAGCACCGAAGAGGCACAGCGTTTTTATGAGGCCCTCACGGAGAAATATCTTGGTTCGGATGAATACCGTCGCGCCAAGGCGGCGCTCATGCAGAAATTGCAGCAGCGTTTTGGCTCGATGCTGGAGACGGTCCGCGGCCAGCACGGAGAGCTGCGTTTTGCTCCTTGTGAAGATCAGGAGCATTGGACAGAACTGCTGCAGCACTGCCTCTCTTTTCTTACGCCGTGGAGTACGGCAGGGGCGTGTCCCATTCCACGCGACTTTGCCAGAACTGGAGTCAAGCTGTCGCCACAGCTTTCCGGCGTAAGCGCAATGAGCGCGGACGCGGATCGTATTGAAATCAACCGGTGCCATGCCTTTATTGATCCCACCTGCTTCGGCCGGCTCGCGGAAGCGCTTGCATTAGACGCTCCCCTCAGGAAGCTGGCCTTGCCAAGGTTTCACATGCCTGATGAACACGACTCGTCCACAACACCTCCGCCCGCCCGGCTTACGGCGGAGGAGCGGCACAGGCTGAACGGCCATCTTGAACAGCAATCGGCACGCCGTCGCAGCGCCGAGTTGAATTCCTTGCGAATCCTGCTGGATGGAGTGGATATCGCCCGCTTTGGCATCGAACGCTCCGGTGGCCAGACACTGCAACTGCAGGAAGGAGCTGAGTTGATCGAAGTGGTTGGCTCTGACTCGTCAGGCGACCTCGTGCTGGGCGTATATCCTGTGCCATACGATGAGCGCGGCGCTTTCTCGGCCATCAGTGACACGCTGACGACCAGAAGCGGAGCCGTTCGGGTGGAGATTACGCCTGCCGCCGACCCGCATTCAGCCACGCTATCACTCACGTTTGAGCCGAAAGAGAGTTTAGCCTTCGGCTCACTCCACCATCACTGGCGGACCTGGGCCTTTTTGCCCAGGCTCGTGCTTCCAATAAGTGCCGCCGTTCTTCTGGGATTCTGGCTGGGACGCACCACGAGCGTTCAGAACCGTCAGCCTAAACCGTCAGAGGCAGCAGAAACAGTTCCGATGCGTCCGGTGCCCGAGAAGAGCGCATCCGTACAACTTCCAAAGTCCGGGCCTTCCTCCCCTCCTCCACTCTCAATCGCTCTCGTACCCGACGAACTCGCCACGCGCAGTGCGGGCGGTGGCTCGCTGCCCAGGTTAATACTGCCGGAACAAGAGGCCGTGGTTCGCCTTGAAATGCCGGTTCCGGCGCAAGACGCCAAAAAGACTTTCTCTGTGACGTTAAAGACTTTTGACGGGGCAGAGGTGCTTGCTGAGTCCTCTCTCCATACCTCCGGAACGGCCGAGCATCCCATGGTCGTATTTGAGGTACCGTCCGGCCTCTTGCGGGCGGATGAGAGTTACAGCGTGTTGCTGCGGGCGCGGACAGGCGCACGCACATGGGAAGAAGTCACCAGCTATACCTTCCAGACTGAAGCCGGGCGGCAGCGCTAAAGGCAAACTTAGCGAATTCTTAGATCCTCCGAAAGTGCCACGCTGCCCGGACTGCATCCGGTATAAAACAGCACCCTGTTGGATCTGAATTTTTGAAACGCAAGTTCAGGGTTACGGCCCGTTCCTTGCGTGGGGGACTCAATGGCTAGCGGGGATAAAAGGCCTTTTGCTGCGGTTGATTGTGCCGGAAGCGCCGGAAAGTACGCATTCGGAGTGGATCTGAAGAAAGCAGTCCAGCTGCTTCGCAACCTTGCTGATGACGTGGAAGAGGGGCGTGTTCTGCTGCACTCCATCAGTACCTCAAGCCATGCCACGCAGGATGAATTCGCCGTCCGCGAGTTGGTGATAGAGATCCTGGAAGAAAGTGCAGACAATAAGCCGGCGCCACTGCGCAGGCCGGCTGTCGTCAGAGACTAGGCGCGATTTTTGCGCGGCCGGGACGTCAACGCGCGTAGAAGAACTTTTCTACTTCACTGATATCGTCGGTTCGGGTGTATGCCGGCAGACTGTCCATAAAAGTTTTTCCGTAGCGCTGCTTCGTTAGCCGGTTATCGAGGAGCGCCAGCACGCCGGTGTCTTTCACCGAGCGCACCAGCCGTCCAAATCCCTGCTTCAACGAAATCACAGCTGAGGGCACCTGATATTCGTAGAATGCGTTGCCGCCTGCCGTGTTGATCGCCCTTACCCGCGCGGCGACTACCGGATCGCTTGGCACCGCAAAAGGCAGACGGTCAATGATGACGCAGCTCAACTGTTCTCCCTGCACATCAACCCCTTGCCAGAAACTCGCCGTGGCGAAGAGTACCGCGTTGGGCGTAAGGCGGAATTCTTCCAGGAGCGCGTTCTTGGGTGCAGATCCCTGCAGCAACATGGGATAAGGCAGCTCGCCAAGCAGGCGATCATGGATGTCATTCATCTGCGCGTAGCTGGTAAACAGGCAGAAGGCGCGGCCCTGTGTGATCTCCAGCAGCCGGCGGATCTTGTCGGCGGCGCTGCGTGCGAAGGCCGTCGAGCGCGGATCGGGCATGTCCGGCGGAACATAGAGGATCGCCTGCCGCTGATAGTCGAAGTGCGAGTGCACCACCAGCTCCCGCGCATGCGTCACTCCCACACGTTGACGGATGTACTCGAAATTGCCGTTCTGGCGTCCGGCAACGGCCAGCGTGGCCGAAGTCAACACCGCCGTATCCACCGTATCGAACAATGTCTTGCTCAGGATCTGGGAAACGTCGATCGGCGTTGCCTGAAGGATCACGTGCGACTGCCCGCCGCGGCGCCTGCCTTCACCACGGTATTCAATCCAGAAGACGGTGTTCTTGTCCTCGGATTCCATGATGAACGCCAGTTGCGTCTTCAGCTCCTGCGTCCGCCGGGCGAAATTGAAGACCTCGTCGGGCTTCTTCGGCATGAGTTCCAGCGTGGAGAATACCTGCTCCAGTCCCTGCATGATCGCATCGTAGTCGTCGCCCTGTTTCATCAAAAAGGCTTCGCGATCGGCAAAGGCAAAGCGCCCTTCGCCTGCGGGAAGCTGGCCAAAGAAGAAGCGCGCTCTTTCTCGCAGACGGCCCAGAGCCTGGAGCAGCGCAGGCGTCATGCATTGCTTCTGCTGCAGCGTATTCTCGATGTCGCGCGCCAGCTCTTCAAACCGCAGATTGCTCACGCTCACGCCAAAGTAGCTGCTGGCCACGTCTTCCAGTTCATGGGCTTCGTCAAAGATCACCGCCGCGAACTCGGGCAGGATGCCGGCGTCCGGCGCGCCGCTCTGTCGTAATGCCAGATCGGCAAAGAACAGATGATGGTTCACGATGATGATGTCGCTCTCCATCGCCCGGCGGTGCATCTCGGTGATGAAGCAGCGCTCCCATTGCGTGCATTTCTGGCCGGTACAGCGTTCGGTACGCGCATCCAGCTTGGGCCAGAGCTGCGTCGTCTCCGGCAGCTCCTTGAGTTCGGCCCGGTCTCCACTCTGGGTCTCCGGCTCCCACGCGGCGATCTGGCGATACTGCTCAATTTCCTGCAGCCCGTTCAGCACCGGCTGGTTCGTCAGGTCGTAGAGCTTCTGCCGGCACAGATAGTTGTTGCGCCCTTTCATGTAGCAGACGCGTAGTGGCCCCAGGTGCTGCTCCAGGAAAGGTATGTCTTTGAAGAAGAGCTGCTCCTGCAATGTCTTTGTGCCGGTGGAGATGATCACGCGCTTGCCGCTGCGGATCACCGGCAGCAGGTACGCAAGAGTCTTTCCCGTTCCTGTCCCAGCCTCAACAATGAGGTGGCGGCGCTCTTCCAGCGCTTTCTCCACCGCTTCTGCCATCTGGAGCTGCCCGCGGCGAAACTCGTAGCTCGGATGGGCCTGGCTAAGCACACCTCCCGGAGCAAAGAATTGATGGAGGCTGGGCATCCGGCGTTCAGCAGTAGCAACGGGTTGGGACGTGGCCGACACAGGGCGAGTGTTGCTCTATGATACCTTGCTTCGCCCGCTTTTCGGCTGCTGGTGGAAAAGAATGGAAATTACAGAACGCTCGGCTACTCGTAATGCAGAGCTTCTACCGGATCGAGCTGCGCCGCACGAGTGGCCGGCACAGTCCCAAAGATTACGCCCACCAGGGTTGCAACAAAAATGGCGATGATCGCCGATAACCCGGAGATAGGAATCCGGTATTCCGTCAGGAATCGGACAGAGAAGGGAACGGCCAGCCCCAACACCGTGCCGACAACCCCGCCGGAGAGAGAAATCAGCACTGCTTCAGTGAGGAATTGAAGCCTGATCTCGCGATTCGTCGCTCCGATCGCCTTGCGGATGCCGATCTCTCGGATACGGGTGCGGACATTGGCCAGCATGATATTCATGATGCCCACCCCGCTCACGATCAGGGTAACCAAAGCGATCGCGAGCAATACCAGGGTCAATGCGTTTGCGGTCTTGCCGGCGACCTGAAGCAACTGCGTCAGGTTTTCCACCCGATAAACCGACTCCGGCCGATGCCGGGACTGCAATACCTGCTGGATCATCTCCGTCGCTCGCGGGACATCGCCGGCATCGGAGACGGAAAAGAAGAGCTGTTTGACCGCGTCATTGCCGGTGAAGTACTTGCCAACGCTGGCAGGGATGAGCACAGTATCGCCCGCGATTTCGGACTGCCCGAACGTCTCCACCCGCTCCCGG
>JBAIYI010000497.1:0-2119 GCA_037915955.1 Terriglobales bacterium | reverse complement strand
GCGAAGGGCACAACATGAATAAAGGATTAACCTTTGATGAGAAGGTACAGATGCCATAACACAGCAGGAAAGAAATCTCTAGTAACCGGGCTCTCCTTAGTAACCAGCTCTGAATAACCTTAGGAATGCATTAGAACAAGAACTTACTTGCATCTATGGGAGACTTGGGCGGGGGTACGTCCGGGAGGGTGATCCCACTTTGGTGTTATGAGACTGGTAAACGGTTGAGACACGGGAATTTGAGCCCAAAATGGTTCGGGAAGTGTTCCGAATCCGGGTCAGGCGGTTTCCTTAATCGCAGACACTACCCGGTTCCGTCCGGTCTCCTTGGCAGTGTAGAGGGCGTGGTCAGCAGCCTTAATCAGAGCTTCGGAAGCAGGCGCCTCGGCGGGATCGAATACCGTAATGCCGATGCTGACGGTGGGCGAATAGGACGTGCCGTTTGCGTCCAATGCGATCTTCTCGACCGCGGCGCGGAGAAACTCGGCCCGATTCTCGAGGTCGGAAGCTCCACACCCGGGCAGGATCACCAGAAATTCTTCCCCGCCATAGCGGCCCACGCAGTCATACGAGCGCAGCGAAGATCTCAGAGTAATGCCGACGGCCTGCAGGACCTTGTCGCCGAACTGATGACCATAGTTGTCATTCGCGCGCTTGAAGTAGTCGATGTCCATCATCATCAAGCCGACGGCCGCTTTTTCCCGGCGGGAGCGGTTCAACTCCTGGTCGAGCCGCTGCAAGACGGTTGCGCGATTGAGCAGGCCGGTGAGGCTGTCCTGGGTAGCGGCGATAAAAAGTTGGTCGCGTGCCGAAATGAGCTGCTCTTCCAGGGCGAGAATGCGGCATCCGGTGACCAGGCGCGCCCGCAACTCCGCGTCGTTAAAGGGCTTGGAGACAAAGTCGTCAGCACCCGAACTCAGTCCGTCGACGATGTCACTCTTTTCAGACCGGCTGGTAAGGAGTAACACATAGGTATATCGTTTTGCCGCCCGCTCCCGCAGTTTGCGGCATACTTCCACCCCTGACAGGCCCGGCAGTTCCCAGTCGAGGATCACCAGCCTGGGGGCGTCCGTCTGCTGCAGGATGTTCCATACAGTATTGCCATCCGTGGCAAAAATAGGCACATAGCCCCAACTCTCAAGCTGGTCTTTGAGCAGGAAGCGCTGGACGGGGGAATCTTCGCCTACCAGTACGGTGCGCGGCAGTGTCGGCAAAGTGGCCCCCTAAGGACAGGAACGGTCTCGCCGGCACACGGGTGCGGCGGTTGATCAGAAAGTTACGGCATTCCCAAACTGGGCGCAAGATACCCTGGCAATCGCAAGTAACCTCTCCATAGTCACCTCGGTACTCTAGCCATTTTCTAATCTTTGGTACATACTCTTACCTGTTCTAAAGGACAGTAGTTCCTGTAGTAGTTGTCGGAGGCCCCCATGTACGACAATACGAATGTCGAAAACAGGTGCCGAGCCCTCTGGGCTGAAGTCCTCTGCGCGCTGGAGTCAAGAGTTACCTGCATCAACCAGTATGTGCCTGAAGGTCCTGGCCAGATCCACTGCCAGATGCTCGACTCCGATGCCGTGAACATTGAGCATGCTTCCGCGCAGCGCAAGATTATCGCTTCGCTCGATCTGAAAGAGCACGCGATCCTGCTGGACGAATTCCAGGGCAAAGATGCGCGGAACGAACGCAATCTCTCTCTCACCATGTTGGGCGACGGTAATGTCTATGTGACTTACCAGAGCGCGCTCATGGGCGACGCGGCTGCCGTAGCCAAGTTTCTGACCGCCGCTCTGCTGGCGAGCCCCTCCAACACGTCTTTGGAGACGATGTTCAACTAGCGTACGGAACATAAGGATTCGCAAAAGCAGCTTCATTCCCGAAGCTGCTTTTCTATTTCTGTCTCGAACCAACGGGACTTCCCAGCAGCTTTACAGGTTCCTTCCAGACTTCTCGTCCGATGCGGGCGAGCCCTTCCCAACAAAATAGAACTCTGGAGTGTCCGCGCTCGTACCTCGGGGCATGAACAAGATCCTGCTGGCAGGGGTGCTATTCTTCGCCGCCGGGTTGTCGGCGGGTGAAGTAAACGCGCCGAGAGCCCTTGTGGTTCGAGACGTTACGG
>JBAIYI010000246.1:0-1972 GCA_037915955.1 Terriglobales bacterium | reverse complement strand
TTCGGCCCAGGATTGAGAAGCTTTCGGAGCCGGAACCAGCACTCCATCTCGCTACGGTCTTTTTATGGATTGGGCCGATTCCCACAATGATGATGGAAGCATCGTACTCTGAGCCACGGCACACTTTACGGCACACCGCAAAGGTGAGCCTAAATTAGGCATCCGGCAACTGACTGAGAAAATTGAAGAAGATGGTGAGCGCGGAAGGAATCGAACCTTCAACCTACTGATTAAGAGTCAGTTGCTCTGCCAGTTGAGCTACGCGCCCGTTTGTGCGGGGAACGGGAAGAACGCTTCCCAGAAGACGACTTTACAAATATAACACAGCGGCCGCGTTGAAGGTGGAGTGCACACAGCACAGATGACTGCCGCGCCTACAGAACATTGGCCGTGGCACGCTGGGCGGCTCGCAGGCAGTGGGTGCGGCGCGTCGGCGAGAACATATCGCCCTGTGACATAAGTCATTGGGGCGGCTCTTTCCCGAAAGTATCCTCCTTGATATGGCTGGAGGAGAGATGAAGGAGATAACCCCCGAAACGAGTGTTGCCGAGGTGTTGCGAGAAGTACCGCAGGCACGGGAGATTTTCGATCGCCACGGACTGAGAGGCTGCGGCGGCGAGCACGGTCCGGCGGAGGCCATTTCTTTTTTCGCGAGCGTACACCAGATTGACTTGAAGCGGTTGCTGCGCGAGCTCAATGCGCAGGCTGCCGCACCCGCGGCTTCGCAGCCCGGCGCAAGCTACACATATAAAGAAGGACCGGCAGACACGATTTACCGGCGCTTCTTCAAGGCCGCGATTGTCACCGTGCTGAGCGTGGGCTGCATGTGGGGCGCCATCAACCTGCTGCAGATTGCCACTTCCGGCACCTTCCTTAGGCTCGGTCTTTTGCCCGCCATTCACGCCCACGCGCAGGCCATGATCTCCGGCTGGGTTGGGCTCTTCGTGATGGGCTTTGCCTACCAGTCCTTTCCGCGTTTCAAGAACACAACCCTGTGGCGGTCCGAACTGGCGAGCGCCAGTTTCTATCTGCTCATCGCGGGCTTCTGTTCGCGCATCATCGCAGAAATGGTTGCACCGGCGCTGGTATGTCTCTTCTTCGGCGTGGTGGGATTCGGGCTGGAGATGATGGCCGCCGGAATCTTTGTGACAGTGCTGCTCAAGACGGCCCGCAAGTCGCTGGAGCCGAGGGCACGATATGAGATTTTCATTCTGGGCAGCGTGTTCTGGTTCCTGGTTCAGGTGCCGCTCAGCTACCTGCTGTTCTTCGCGAAAACGCTGGCCGGCAGTGAAGCGCAGGCGGTAATGCGGATCGCACTGATCGACGGTCCGCTGCGCGACATCCAGTTGCTCGGTTTTGCCGCGCTGATCATCGCCGGGGTAAGCCAGCGATTTGTGCCGCAGGTGTATGGGCTGCGCCCGCCCAAACGTGATCGGCTAAAAGTGATTTTCTGGATCATGACCGGCAGCCTGCTGCTGAATGTGTCCTGCTACCTGCTGCTGCTCACCACCTATAAACCTGTCTTTCTGGCCGGACTTGAACTGGCTTACCTGATGATGCCGGTTTGGGCCATTCTGCTGGTAAAGCAGATTGGCATCTTCAGCCGTCCGCAGCAGCGCGACCGCACCTTCAAGTTTGTGCGGGCTGCGTACGTATGGTTGCTGGTTTCGGCGTTCATGCTGCCGCTCTTCCCGCTATACAGCATGCTCACGCACCAGATGTTTGCGCATGCCTGGATCGGCGCTTACCGGCATGCATTCACGGTCGGGTTCATCAGCCTGATGATTCTCGGCGTATCTTCGCGCGTGGTGCCGATCCTGGCGGGAGTTGATTCGGCGTCGCTCACTTCGCTGTGGGGGCCGTTCATCCTCTTTAATATCGGCAACACAGGCAGAGTGCTGTTGCAAGTGCTTACCGACTGGTATCCACAGGCGGCGTATCCGCTGCTTGGCTTCACTGGATTTATCGAGGT
>JBAIYI010000694.1:0-1504 GCA_037915955.1 Terriglobales bacterium | reverse complement strand
AAGATTCTCTCGGAAGCCAGCTTCTTGCGGCACATCTGCTGGAAATCTTTGCTGGCGCAGCGCTTGGAGTGGCTCTGGCCGGCCTTTTTGGACTGCTCACTTATCTTGTCGGTCAGAGAACGCACGAGCTCGGAATCAGGCTTGCTCTCGGCGCGCCGCGCGAAACCATCCTTGCCATGATCCTGAAACAGGCGACCGTGATGCTTGTTGTCGGCGCAGCTCTGGGTATCGCACTGGCATGGTTTGCCACTCGTCTGCTCGCCACCTTCCTCTACGGCGTAAGAGCGCATGACGGCTGGACCATCGCATCGGTAAGCCTGGTACTGCTGATTTGCGGTATGCTCGCCGCGTATATTCCTGCTCGAAGAGCCGCGCAGGTGAATCCCCTGGAGGCACTCAGGGCCGAGTAGCACAGAAGACAAAGATGGGCGGCAACTAACTCCACGTCAGGGGACATCTTTTTACTTAGTCCCCTGAAAAACCGAGGAGAATTTATGGAGCACAGGCCTTTCCCGCCCGACGCAACCAAACCACCCCAGAGCCGCTTTCCCTGGCCGCTGATCGCCATCCTGATCGCCGTCGTGTTGCTCGTGATCACCTTCAGCATGGCTCCGAAGACCAATAAAGCAGCCACTAAAGCGATGGACAACTCGCCGGTGAACAATCAGGAGATCCAGCTTTCGGCCATTACTCTGGCGCCACAGGAAGTGAACAACCTGGCGACAGTGGACGTCTACGGTCAGGCTACCAACACTGGCCCGCAGCCGGTCACGAATGCGATTGTCTCGGCAGAGTTCGACGACAACGCAGGAAAGCCCATCCTTCTGCAGCAGCAAAGCATGGAGCGCGTGGATTCCAAAGGCTCCGACAAATCTGCTAACCCGCGTGAGCTTGGCAACGATCCGCTCAAACCGGCGCAGAGCACCGGCTTCCGGGCGCGCTTCACTGACATTCCTTCAACCTGGAACCACAAGCCGCCGCGCGTGACGGTCTCACAGGTGACGGTGCAGAAATAGCTCCAGAATTCCTGGTGAACAGAGGTTCATGTTCTGCGCGGGCCGAAGTTCTACCCGATTTTCAAGATCTCGCCTTTGATCTGCCCATTCGTGATCTCAAGGCGTCCAACTGAGATCGGCAGGCTGAACCGGCGAGGCCCGGCGCTTCCGGGATTGAAGTAGAGAACGCCATCTTTCATCTCCTGCCCGGGTTTGTGCGAGTGTCCGCTGATCACCGCCGCGAATCCCGATGCTTTGGGATTGAGATCGAGAGCGTTGCGGTCGTGAATTACATAGATCATCGCCCCGCCAAGTTCGGCGACATTGGTTTCGGGAAGAACGCGCGCCCAGCTTTGCGTATCCACGTTCCCCCGAATCGCGGTTACCGGCGCGATCTTCTCCAGCTCTGGAACGATCTCCGGAGCGCCGATATCGCCGGCGTGAATAATGTGTTCTGATCCGCGCAGCAGTTCTAGAGCTTCGGAACGAAGCAGGCCATGCGTGTCCGA
>JBAIYI010000441.1:0-1821 GCA_037915955.1 Terriglobales bacterium | reverse complement strand
AAGCTTCGGCCATCGCACCTGGGTTGCGCTCACGGTACTGGGCAATGAGCGCGTGCAGCGCCTCATCGATCATTCCCATCGCGTTCAGAGCACCGGGGTGAATGGCCTGATCAGGCGGCCGGTGCTGGTTCATACGATGGGCAAAATCACGGCTGGCCGCCATATTGGCGAACACCACGTTCCCGCTCAGCGAGAACATGGAGTCGTCAAACCGGTAGCGGTCGCGCGCCGACCGTGACACGTGAAACTCAAACACTGGTGCCTTTCTCTCCGCTTACCAATATATCAGCGAATATCAGCGTAAACAGGCGCTCCCGTGGCAATCGAGAGCAGTTGATCGCGAGCGTAAATGGAATGGATCACCGCTGCGGATTTGGAGTTGCTTGCGCCACAGCAGCAGAAATGCGGCTCAGTCGCCGAAGGAGACCACCACCCAGAAGTTACCATATCCATACTTGGGACCCGGCCGGAAACATGCGCCCACACTTACCCAATGCAAATGGGCTGCATCCACATAGTGGAGAATGCCTTCGGGAAGTTGCCGTGGATCAGAGGCCGTAAACACAGCGGATGACTCTGCCGACAGCCCGGGCAAAGACACCTTGGCGGCATTGCCGTCGGTGGAACAGGCGAAGCTGTGCGCAAACCTGTCTTCGTGCTCCGCCATGGGACGCAGCCGGCGCACTTTCCGCTCTCGATTGATAGCCGCAATAAACGATTGGCGAAAATCAGAATCGGAGTATTCAGGCAGAGAATGCGAAAACACCTGGACCACGTACAACTTTTTGTCGCGTTCGGTCACACTGATTCCTACGGCGTTGTACTGGCTGTTGAGGATGTTGGCGCGATGTCCCGGTGAATACATCAGGGCAGCATGCGCGTCTTCCTCGTTTTCCGCGACCGCCAGGTTTTCGGCAGCAGTGTCAAAGCGGGCTCCTGCGGTTCCAAGACGTTCCGCTAGCTCCGGCTCACCTTGATACCGATGAGAAAGTTCGGGATGCTGAAGGACAAGCGTTGCATGGGCTCGTGCTGCGGCTGCATCGCGCGAGTCCCATACGAGAGGCGGTAGGTTGTTGTGCTCGCGCTCCAGGTTCAACAGGTATAGCATGCGCTCTTCTCGCGCCGAGCCGGGCGGCTGACCCAGCGCAAACGGCCAAGTTAAGAACGTGAGGAAGAAGATCGCTGATCGCATAGAAAGCACGAACGCTGCTGATGATTAGACCACGGGCATGAGAGAAAGTTCCTGTTACTTTTTGGCCGGATAAAAGGCCGCCACAACCCAATACTTCGCGAATCCCCTGGTATCGGCAGGTTGCAGGCAGGCGCCCACTCCCATGCGGCGAATCTTAGGATCGGCCGCATTCCGCTGCATCGTTGGCGGCAGATCGTCAGGAGTACTGGCGGTAAAGACGGCAACGCTGCTTGCATCGGGCAAGCGTTTCAACACGCCCTTGGGATCCAGCTTGGCCTCGCAGGCGGCTTGCTCCAGCCGAGGGTCAGGCTTGGCTTCAATTGCTGCCAGAAATCGTGCCTTCCGTGCGCGATTGAAGCCCGTGATCACGCCCTGCTCAAATTGCGCGGCCGTATAGCTGGGCAGAGCACGCGAAAAATCCTGAGTGATGTAGAGCTCGTCGCCGCGCGTTACAATGGCGATACCTATTGCCGTAAACTCGGGGCTGAGAATATTAGCTCGGTGCGGGGGCGAGTGCATCAATCCATCATGTGCGCGCGGAATGGTCGGCGCATAAGCCACGTTCTCTCCGACTGAACTGAAACGCGCACCGGCAGCAGAGGCGCGAGCGGCCAGGGCAGGCTCACCGG
>JBAIYI010000573.1:0-10449 GCA_037915955.1 Terriglobales bacterium | reverse complement strand
GTCGCCGTGCGCATGCAAAACTCGGCTGCGGCTGTGCGCAGCTTCGCGGGTAAAAGTCAGCTTGGTGCCGTGGCGGTCAAACTGTGTTCCCCAGTCAATCAGCTCCTGGATGCGTTCCGGCCCTTCTTCCACCAGCACATGAGCTGCATCAGGGTTTACGATTCCATCGCCCGCTGCGATCGTGTCCTGGAAGTGCAGGCTGATCTCGTCTTCATCGCTCAGCGCCACGGCGATCCCGCCCTGCGCGTATTGCGTGTTGGATTCCGTAATCTCCTGCTTGGCCAGAACGAGCACACGTCCGGCTTCGGCCAGGGTGATGGCGGCACGCAGCCCGGCCACGCCCGCGCCCACCACGATGACATCCACCTGCTGGGGCAACTTCTTCATCAACAAAAAATGGTAACAAACGCAGAGCAGGTTTGCGAAAGGAGCGGGCTTATTCGTTCGGCGGACAAAATAAAGGCCGGTCTCTGCGGACCGGCCTCTCTGCGTGGAGATGCGAATGAAGACTTATATAAATGTCCGGCTCAGGGCGGCACGTTGCCGTAACTCGGGGGATGTTACGGCAACGAACCACCCTTCGGGGAGGCCGGTTGCGTCACTGTGCTTCCCTTGGAGGAAACGGGAGCCTTGCGTTATCTCCAGAACGCGGTCTCCCCGGAATCTTGCGCGCCCTTACATTTCTTTTCATAACGGCTCGGAGACGTAAATGGCTTCTTCATTCCTGAAGGAAATAAGACAAAACCAGCTTCGTGCCTTTAGAATGCTTCGTTGCTGAAAGGACCCTTTCTGATGCGCACATTATTGGCTCTTACCGCTTTGTCTCTGCTGGCACTTGCTCTGCCTGCTCCCTCCTCCACGCACTATGAATTGAAGCAGAAATTTGTTCTCGGCGGCGATGGCGGTTGGGACTATCTGACGTACGATTCAGCCGGAAAGCGTCTGTTCATTTCGCGCAGCACACACGTCATGGTGGTCAATCCCGCTGACGGCTCATCCCTCGGCGACATCCCGAACACTCCCGGCGTTCACGGCATCGCCCTCGCGCAGGATTTGGGCAAGGGCTTTACCAGCAACGGCCGTGAGAACACGGTGACCGTTTTCGATCTCAAGACCTTGAAAGAGACCGCCCGCATCAAGCTCGAAGGCGCAGAAAATCCTGACGCCATCATGTATGATCCGACCTCGAAGCGCGTCTTCACTTTCAACGGTCGGAGTCACAATGCCACCGCGATTGACGCAAAAACAGACAAGGTCATCAGCAACATCCCGCTCGACGGCAAACCTGAGTTCGCCGTGCCAGACGGCAAAGGAACAGTCTTTGTAAATATTGAAGACAAGAGCGAACTCACCAGCATTGATGCAGGCAAGGCCACGATACTGAAGACATGGCCGCTGACCGGATGTGAAGAGCCCAGCGGGCTGGCCATGGATCAGAAAGGCCGACGGTTGTTTGCTGGCTGCGGCAACAAAGTCATGGCGATTGTGAACGCTGATACCGGCAAGGTCGTGACCACTGTTCCTATTGGTCAGGGCGTGGATGCCAACGGCTTCGATCCTGGAACCAGACTGGCGTTTGCTTCCAATGGGGAAGGCACTCTCACCGTTGTCCACGAGGATGCCGCAGACAAATACAGCGTCGTAGAAAACGCGCCAACCCAGCGCTCTGCCCGTACCATGGCGCTCGATCCCACTACGCACAATGTCTATTTGGTGGCTGCTGAAATCGAAGAAGCTCCCCCTGCCAAAGAAGGCGAGCGTCCCCGCCGCTCCATGAAGCCGGGAACCTTTACGCTACTTGTGATGGCCCCTTCCGGCACAGGCGCTGAAAAGCCCGCAAAGAAGACCGAGTCAAAATCGAACGCTGCGGTTAGCGGAAGTAACAAAGAAGCCGAGTCGCTCTATAAATCCAAATGCCAGGGCTGCCACGGCGCAGATGGCGCCGGGAGCACGGGTGGCAAATCGCTGGGTGTTAAACCGTTCAGCAGCGCTGAAGTATCCGGGCAATCCGACTCACAGCTCATTGCTTCCACGGCCAACGGGAAGGGCAAAATGCCTGCGTTCAAAGGCAAGCTGAGCGACGATCAGATCTCGTCGCTCATCAAGTACGTTCGCACGTTAAAGTAACCTGCTCAATGCAGGTACTGCTCCGGCAACTGGTGGTCCTTGTCTTCCGCCTGCCAGAAGACAGACATTACCCACCAGCGCTTGCCGTCATAAAGAAGCTGAATGCTGTTGATGCCGCGGGCGAACGGGTTGGCGTCTTCTTTCGCGTGCCGCGACTCATAGGTGCTCCACACGTTGGCGATGCGGTCCCAGTGCTCGACCTTGTTGGCAATGGAACGTTCGAAAAATCCTTCCTTTGAGAACATTGGCTGAGCGCGACCGACGTAATCGTCCGGCGTCAGCACCCGCGCGCCGATTTCACCTTTATCGTTCTTTCCAGTCGGGATGAGCCGCGCCCCCTGATAGAACAACGACCGGAAACGGTCCCAGTCCCGTGGACCTGCCGGCCCGGAGATCACGTCATACAGTGCAGCGATGATGTGCTCAATGCTGTCTACATCGGCAGGCCGGGCCGCCGGCACGGGGGAAGGTGATGGAGATGGACTCGGTTGCGATTGGCTAACGGAGCTGCCAATCAGTGAAATAAAGATGATGAGAAGAGACGCAGCTTTGGCGGCAATGTTCATGCCCGCTAATCTAACAGCGCGGCCAGATTCCGCCAATCGTCATGGGATGGAACGAACTCAGAACCCAGCTGTGAAGGCAAGCACGATCAGGGCTGTGAACAGAGTACTTTGAAACAGCTCAGAAAAGCCAAGCGCATGGAAGTCAATTTTGGCGGGTTTCTGCGCCGTCCAGAAGCCCAGCCGGACCAACGCCGGAACGAACGCAATAGGTAGTAATAAAGGAGCTTTGCCGGCAATGACTACAGCCACCAGGATTACAAAAACCACTCCATGGAAGGCAAAGACCTTCCATCCGACTTCAACTTTCTCCACGCTGCTTGCGTTGGCAGTTCGCATCCTGAGCTGCACGTACTCGATCTGCGCCACGGCGAAAAGCCACGTCGCTCCCCAAAGCAGTAGCGACTTTAGCGTGATCCGTCCGCTGACGGCGTAGTAGGCCGCGGCGGATGCTGCCGTGAGCCCCAGAGCTCCCAGAAGCTGCTTCGCTATTCGGAATTGACGCACATTGCCAAACAGGAATCGCATCCCAAAACACAAACCGCCCACCGCGGCAAACCATAGAATCTGGGTGCGCCCCATCATCCATAGCATGCCCACACCGAACACGCTGATCATCACCATGAGAAGAGTCCAGGCTGCGGCGAACTGTATCTCTTCTTCGTTGCGAGTTTTCACCGGTGACATTCCCAGCAGAGCTTCCAGCGGTTGGTAGGCGAGAAAAGCCGTTGTTGCGGCAACAACTATCCACACCAGTCCCTCAATCGCGCCTGCGCCCGGCGCTGTTGCTCCGATGATCGCGCCGCTGAGCAACGGTAACGACCACATGCCCCACGATCCATGTTCGCGGGGCACCAGGATCCTTTTCACCTGCGGCTCGGGAAATTGCAGGACTACTGCCCGATGACGCCGTGGAGGTATCGTTCTAAAAGGTGCACTCATAGATTGCCGACCGTGCACCATTCTGGGGCTGACTATCACTGGAATGCTGTGACGGATGTCACGGCCTCGCCCTATTCGGAATCGCCTTCGTGGAGCCGGTCTATTGACCATAGTGCGCTTTCGGCAACCACCGTATCAGCGTCTTCTGCGAGTTTCTTCAGGTCTGGCAGGAACTGCCGATCGCCATTGTTTCCCATGGCAATGGCCACATTCCTTCTCAAACCGGCATATTTGGCTCGCTTCACCGGAGTACCACGAAAGCGCTGCCGGAATTCCTCTTCGGTCATTTGCGCCAGCTCGCGCAGATCAGGGTGGTAGCTCTCATGCCGGGGCTGGAATTCGGGCAGGGAACTGGCCGGAGCGTTCCCGGGTTTGTTGTTCCATGGGCAGACGTCCTGGCAGATGTCGCACCCGAAGACGTGGTGTCCCATGCCGTCGCGAAGCTCGGGGTCGATCGCCCCCCGCTTTTCGATTGTGAGGTAGGCAATGCATCTGCGTGCGTCCAACTCTCCCGGCGCCAGAATCGCATTCGTCGGGCAGGCGTCAATGCAACGGGTGCAGCTGCCACAACGGTCAGCTGCAGGGATGTCGGCTGCAAGTTCCAGAGAGGTCAGGATCACGCCGAGGAAAATCCACGATCCCAGCTTCTGATTAATGACGCAGGTATTTTTCCCGATCCAGCCTATTCCGGCGTACTTCGCGTAAACGCGCTCCACCACCGGACCGGTATCTACGTAGCTTCTCAGTTCAAGCGCTGGCTCTTGCGGGTGAGCCAGCTCCCGGATGGCATCTTCAACCTGCCGAAGCCGTGGCATCAACGCATCGTGGTAATCTTTGCTTCCCCACGCGTATCGCGATACCCACCCTCGACTCGGATCCTTTTGCCTGGTTGAGTACGCCGGCGCAGTGTTGTAATTCAGAGCGCAAACAACAACCGACTTCGCCCAGGGCGCCGCGTTCTTGAGTGCCGCCCGTCGCAGAGCACCTTCTTCGTTCCTCTTCTCCAGATAGTGCATCTCGCCGGCACGTCCGGCTTCAATCCAGTCCGTGAATTTGTCCAGCTCCGGAAGTTGGTGTGCTTCCACAGGGGAGACCCCTGCCGCGTCGAACCCGGCACGCGCGGCGGCGCTTTTCACAGCATTTGTCAGTTGGTCCCGTGAGATCACTCTGTTCAATTATCAACGATGCACATCTTCGCGGGCATTTCCCGAGTGCTGGTGGCTGGATCTACAAACAAAAAACAACCTTAGAAACGCTGAGAGCACCTGCCCATTGGGGTTACGGTTGACGTGTATGTCATTGAACCCCAGCAACTAAGGTCAGCTTCAACTTGCCTTCCAATAAAGGATTTTCAGCTCTGCTTTGCAGCCCGGGCGGCAGTGAACCTCATCTATAGTTATCAAAGCTGCTGTTTACAGCGGGGAAATCTCTGTCCTGCCTGTAATTCAGAGATGAAGAGGCTTCATGGTTTGTAGTTTCTGTGGTACAGAAAACCGTCCGGAGAACAAGTTCTGTGGCATGTGCGGCGTGAGGCTTGAGCGCCGCCAGGCAGAGCGTCGCTCCGCCCCCACGACGGCCAGCCTGCACTGTGTTGCATGTAACACGATCAACGAGCCTGGATACAAATTCTGCGGTAACTGCGGTACTCGTCTTGACCGTCGCGTCGGTGATCGTCGCGGTGCGGAGGTGAAGTCCGGCTCATCTGGTGCAAGAGGAACTGACACAGCGTCGCCGCGCGCGGCCGATCGTCGTCAACCCGCTCCTGTCCTTGTCGAAGAACATCCTGCCCGCGAAGGTCCCATACACAGCGAGCATGCCCCACCGATGTTCCGCAGCGAAGTGACCGAGCACCATGGCATTCAGGGACCCTCATTCCTCGGCCTGAGTGACGACCCGGATCACGAAGCTGAGTACCTCCTTGAGGATGAAGGTTCTTCTCGCGGAGGACTGCGGAAACTTGTCCTGGTGGCGATTCTTGCCGCCATTATCGGGCTGATTTTCGTGCAATGGCGCTCCAGCCTGCATGCGAACCCAAAGCACTCCACGCCTGCAACCACCGCGCCCGCTCCGTCGCCCCAGTCGGGAACTCAGTCTCCCTCTTCTGCCACAGACGAGCAGAGCAAGCAGGCGGAACCGGCATCCATGGCACAGGAACCTGCGCTGCCGGTAAGCGATGGACAGAAATCGGGCGAAGTGAATGCTGAACCGAGCCCAGGCCCCCAAACCGCCGAATCACCGGCTCCAGAGAGCTTGAATGTTGCTGATCGCTCAACAGATCCACCGCCCGCCGCGCCGGCGACGCCGGAGATTCCAGCGGACCAGAAGCCCAGCAACACTCTCGTTCGTGCGCAGCAATTTCTCCAGGGGAAAGGCGTGCCGCAGAACTGCGAGCAGGGGTTGATCTATCTTCGCGCTGCTGCGCAAAAGAATGAACCTGCGGCCGCCGTCCAGATGGGCGCTCTCTATGCCGCTGGGCATTGCGTTCAGCAGGATAAAGTCATGGCGTATCGCTGGTTCAATGCCGCACACGAATTGCAGCCGGCGAATCAGTGGATCCAGCAGAATCTGAATCAGCTTTGGGCGCAGATGTCAGAGCAGGAACATCGCCTCGCGGCCTATTGATCGCTCGCTAGATGCCGAGCTTCTTCACTTCTTCGTTGTAATACTTGCGATACAGGATGTCCCATTCCTGAGTCCCCTCAGTGATGGTGCGGCGCTGGCTCTCAATCTTCTGTTTTGCTGCCAGGTCAATCTTTTCTTCCTGGTTCAGCAGCTCCTCGAGAATTCGGCGCGCCTCAATCCGGATCGTGTTCGGATCTTCAATGAACTCAACCTGCTCAAGTGATGTCAGTGCGTCCATCACAGTCTTGGCCAGTTTGTTCACTTTGTCGCGGGAAAGTCTCACAGCACCGCCTTATATTTTTTGACCAGTTCGTTCTTCACCTTCTTGAACATCTCCTGGTAACTGGCTCCGGCCTTGCGCATGTCATCGTCGATCTGCTCGAGGATCAGCCGGACCTCATCATTGATGCGGTCCTCCAGCTGAAGCTCCTCCAGCAGGGCAGAGTTGAGCGCCTGAGAGACCGCTGCAACATCTTTGGTCTCAACAAATTCGCCTGCAATCAGTTTTTGGGTTACTTGCCGGGCTAAGTACCCGACATATTCTTTAGAAAAGAGCATTGCCTGTTCTTACGTATGTGATTGAAAAGAATAGTGTAGCATATCGCATATCACGGACGCCTGCCCGGCCCCGATCAGGTCTCGCCAAGTCCCAGATTTCTCGTTCGTGGCCGGAGTGTCGTTCAAATGCGCGCCAAAGCGGGCGCATGTATCTTTGCCATTTATCGAACATGGCGCTTTTTCCTTACCCACCGCTCCCACCATGCTCCCCCGTCCTCGAATACGTGCGGTTCGCACGGAGGTATCGGACAGCCGGACAGAAAGGGGTTAGTACCCGTGTACTCCTTAGGACGGAAGTATCGACACCGGCCCGGAGTGGGCTTTAGCACCCGTGTGCTGTTGTTGTCGCCAGCAGAGTGCTCAATACTGGGCCGGGCCCTAAAGTACTGTTTAAGGGCTCCCTGGGAGTACGGAGAATGAAAAATAAAGCGCATCTGTCGCTTGTGAGTGCTCTGGTTCTGACGGTATTGTTTGCGACTCTCTCCGGATTGCATGCTGCGCCGCTGCAAGCCAGCAAAAACAACGAACAGAAGGACAAAAGCAGCGAACCGAAAGCTGCCAAGACCACTCCCGACCAACGGCAGATGAGGGACCTGGACGAACAGGTTCAGCAGACCAAATCAGACGTCCTCAGCATTGGAGCGGAGCTGAACCAGCTGGAAGAAAAACTGCTTTACCCGTCCGGAACTCAGGTCGCGGTTTTCGTTGCCTTGGCCAAGGGCGATCAGATGCGCCTGGATGCCGTGCGGCTCCAGATTGATGGTCAGCTGGTAGCGCATTACATCTATAGCGCGAAAGAGCTTGAGGCATTGCGCAAGGGTGGCGTGCAACGGATTTATGTCGGGAATGTGTCCACCGGGGATCACCAGCTCAATGTGCTTGTTGACGGCAAGCTGAAGGGCGGAGGTGATTTCAACCGCACGGAGCACTTTACGTTTCACAAAGAAGTTAAGCCAAAGCTGGTGGAGTTAACAGTGGCGGGACCGGACTCTGGTAGTACACCGATCACGCTTGGAGAGTTGTAATCGATGCGAGCAATCCCCCGGATCATTGGACTGGGCCTCGCCATGGCAATGGCTGCCGGTCCCGCCTCGGCTGGGAGCGAGAAGCCGGCTGGGGACAGCAAGGACGATCTCTTTTTCCGCGAAGCGTTCTATCACGCTTACCAGGGCCAGTATTTCGACGCAATCCAGCGGCTCGACACCGAGCTCGAACAGTACCATCGCCTTGACGAGCCTCAACTCGACACGCTTCATTATCACGTCAACGAGGCCGAATTCTCGGTCGGTGATTTCGAACTCGACTACCGCATGCACTACCGGGCTGGGCGAGCGATCAAAAGGGTACTTGAAGGCGCGGTGGATGATGCCGTACGAAACGAAGCCGCATTCAGGCTGGCCCGCATTCACTTCCAAAAGGACCAGCTCGATGATGCGATGCAGGCGCTCGGACGAATCCAGGGACCCGTCCCCATAAAGATAAAGAACGATGTCGAGTTTCTGCGGGCCAATATCTACATGGCCACAGACAGGCCCAACGATGCAATAGAAGTGCTCAGTCACCTGCAGAACGATCCGAGCCTGGGCGGGTTTGTGGCTTACAACCTCGGTATCGCATTGTTGCAGGCCGGTAAACAACAGGAAGGTATCGAGCAACTGGACAAGGCTGGGCAGCTGCCGGCGAACGATCCCGCCAGCCTCGCGATCCGCGACAAGTCCAACCTGGTGCTTGGCTCTCTTCTCTTCGAATCAAAGAACTTTGAGCGCGCCAAACAGGCGCTGGATCGCGTTCGCCTCGAGGGACCTTTCTCAGACCAGGCCCTGCTGCGGGCTGGCTGGGCGGACACCTCGGCCAACCAGCTTGAACGTGCGCTTGTTCCCTGGAATATCCTGGCGAATCGTGAGCCGACGGATGTCGCGGTCCAGGAAGCCGTGCTTGCCGTGCCCCATACGTACGCCAGCCTGAAGCTATACGGGCGCGCCGCAGTCACGTATGGTCGCGCGCTTGAGCTGTACAGCAGCCAGATCGAAAAGGTAGACGCTTCGATCAATAGCATCAAGGCAGGGCGGTTTCTCAAAGCCCTGGTACGTGAGGAGAGCCGGGAGGACCAGAGCTGGGTGATCCGTTTGCGCAGCCAGCCGGGCGCCCCGGAAACTTACTACCTGATGGAGTTGATGGCATCTCACGACTTCCAGACCGCGTTGCAGAACTACCTGGATCTCGAAGACCTGCGGGCGAAGCTCGTGGGCTTCCAAACCAGCCTTGACTCCTTTGACGATATCATCCGGCTCCGCAAGAAGAACTATGAGCCGTTGCTGCCGGGGATCGACGCCCATTTCCGCGAGTTGGATTCGCGGATGCGCCTGCGGCTCCAGCAGCGCAAGCATTTCGATGAGCGCCTGCATGCCATGCTTACCGCGCCGCGCCCGGATAACCTGGCAACCACAGACGAGCGGATTGCCGGCGAGCGCATCGCGTTAATCGAAAAACAGCTTGGCAACTCTAGTACTCCCGAAGCGCTTGCGCTTCGGCATCGCCTTGACCGCCTACGCGGTGTACTCACATGGCGGCTCGAGACCGAGTATCCCAAGCGGCTGACCGCCGCATTTGAGCACCTCAACGAATTGAACACGCAGGTCGACGCTCTCAATCGAACATACAAATCCTTCGTCAGGACGCGGCAGGCCGCTACGCAAAGCTATGTGGGATACGACGCACAAATTGCGCGGCTCCGCCAACGGGTGAACAGCGCAGAGCGGAATGTCGAGATCTTGATGACGCGGCAGGGGCAGATGATTGAGAACGTCGCCATCAACCAGCTTGAGGCTCGCCGGGAACGCCTGGTGGCCCAGCAGATCCAGGCGCGGTACGGGATCGCTGACAGCTACGATAGAGCCGCACGAGCCCAGGCTGACGCAGGGGGACGTTGATGCGTTCTCTGACCATTCCGATCGCGCTTGCGGCCGTTCTTCTCATCGGCTGCGCACCGCATCACAAGCCCGCCTCCACGCAGGGGACGCTGGCGGACCTGCGTCAGGTGCCCCCGGACACGCAGGACGTGCAAACCAAGCAAAGCGTCGACCAGGCCATGGAGCACTACCGGAAATTCCTGGAGGAGTCACCGGAGACCGCGATGACGCCCGAGGCGATCCGTCGTCTCGCAGACCTGGAACTTGAGAAGCAGTACGGCATACACACCGGTGATGGCAAGGCGCGGCCAATGCCCACTCCAGAATCCGCCAAGACGCCTGCGAGCACAACGGCCAAAACACCCAAACCAGCCACTCCACTCGCGGGTGCCGGTCGTGGGGAATCTGATCAGGAATTCGAGCGGCGCACGACTGCGGCGAGCCTGATCCCGGCATTCGGCGTTACCAGCACCTCGGCGACAGAAATACCGGGCGCTGAGGCAGCTCCCAAAGGTCCCCTTGAGGCGATTGCTCTCTATAAAAAGTTGCTCGCCGAGTACCCCCAATATACGGACAGCGACCAGGTCCTCTATCAAATGGCGCGAGCGTATGACGAGCTGGGCCGCACCGATGAGGCCATGGCAACCATGGAGCGCGTAATTCGCGCGAATCCGAATTCCGAACACTTCGACGAGGTGCAGTTCCGGCGGGGTGAGTACTTCTTCACG
>JBAIYI010000295.1:0-2313 GCA_037915955.1 Terriglobales bacterium | reverse complement strand
CCCCTGCCAGGATCAGCAGGGCAAAACGGATCTCACCGCCAAGGGCCACGCGCAACGGCAGCACCCGCACGCTCTCGCCTTTTTCCATGATCTCTGGATGGGCCACGCGGAAACGATCTGCGATCACGGCCAGCTCAGCTTCCGCTCCGGCGATGGTGGCTCCCGGCTTGAGCCTGCCGGCGACAATATAAATGTGTCCCTGGTTGGTGCTGTTGGGATCGAACTGCTCCGGAAGGTAAACATCGGTGGGCGGCTCGGGCTCGAATCCTTCGGGCAGTACGCCCAAAACTTCATATCGCTCGCCGCTCAGCGTAATGGCCTTGCCCACAATATCACGGTCACCGTTCATCCGGTTCTTCCACATTGGATAAGTGAGCACCGTAAATTTGCCGGCGTTGGGCAAGTCCTCGGCGGGGTTGAAGGTGCGTCCCAGAATCGGCGAAACGCCAAAAACGCGAAAGAAGTCCGAGGTGGCCTTCAAGGCCTGTACCGGATTCGGCCTGTCTCCCGTTCCCAGGTTCAAGGTGAGTCCGCCGAAGTCATATGCCGCTACGCCGTCAAATGACTGGCTTTGGCGCCACGCCATGTATTTGGGGATGGAAACCGAACTTCCGTTCCCGTTCGGGAACTTGCGTTGCAGCTCCATGATCCGCTCGGAATCCGGATAGGGCAGCGGGGCCAGCAGCACGCGATCGATCACCGAAAAAATCGCGGTGTTTGCGCCAATGCCTAGCGACAGCGCCAGCACAGCGACCAGGGTGAATCCGGGACTCTTGATCAGGACGCGAAGAGATTGGCGGATATCGGCGAGCAAGGTTTCCATGTTGATTACATACGCAGGCGAGACCGGCCTGGTTCTGGAAAAGATCGCTGTAAGCCAGATTTTGGCTGCGGGCCCTGGCCGAACACAAATCTCACAGCCCAGGGTGACCGGTGTCACCGCCCATCTGCTTTATGGCTTAGAGACTGGGAGTCGGGAGAGCGATCGCCGCCTCGTCTCGCTCGCCGGCCCTCCCCAGGAGGATAAGGCCATGCTCCCGCTGGTCCGTTCCATTACGCGTCTGTTGCTGTTTTCAAGCGTGTGGTTTGCGCTGGCTGGTGTCCTTTTTCCGCAGCCGGCGGAAGCCCAGCCGGAGTGCGTTGGCGGCGAGAACTGCTGTGTGGTGGCTTCTTCCAGCAATGCGCCGGTCCGTTACGCCATGGCCTGTGACAGCCCGGCACAAAGCGCCTTCATCTCCGCCAACATGGCTGGTTATAAATTTCTGGTGCTTGGCCCTGCATCACGGGAGCGTTGCACGGGCTGGCTGGCCAAGGCAGGTATCTCCGGTTGGGAGCAGCTGCCCAATCCGGCGCATTCGGACGCTAAAGCGCAAGATCCAACCAGTTGCGTGCAGGGTCAAAGCTGCTGCTACGTCGGCTCAACGGACGACAACCCGCCGCGATACGCGCTGGCCTATGACGGCACGGTGACTACCGGTAATCGCGCCCTACTGGCCGGCGGATTCAACCGCATTGTCTACGGCCCGGTTTCCATTGATGCCTGTACGGCCTACTGGAACAAGAATATTGCCGCGGCCGGACTTGGGCGCCCAATTCGCGCCGTGTCAGCAAATTCTGGCCCTGCTCCGGCTCCGCTTCCGCGCTCGCCGATTCCCGGCTCACCGGGCGGGACCGCGCTCAGCCTGAATCCATCCGCCTGGCTGCGAGCGCCGAATTATGTTGGGGCCGTCAACAATTCTCAGTTGGGCTTGCAGGCGCAAGGTGGCCCGTTCACGAATGGCAGGCTCGCCAATGGCGTGTACGATGGCAACCGGGTCCAGTCGCGTGACCTGATTGATCTCTCTTCCGGCGGCGATCTCTACGCCACCTTCTCCGTTGATGGCGACAGCACTTATCTTGTCTTCTGGCCCAGGCTGCTCAGCGGCATCGGCGTGCCAGCCTTCTCCACGCATCACTCATGGGAGAACAGCATTGCAGTGCCAGACCGAACCCGGCTCTATGCGCATCTGCGCGTGAGCGCCGGCGGCGCCTACCAGTTCACGGTAACTTCGGGCGCCTATGACGTTTCCGGGGGACAGGTGCTGCATCGCGGCAATGGCATGCTTCGGAATCCGGCGGGACGCGTGGACTTTCAGTTTGCGGACAACTACGCAGGCCCGCGCGCCAGCCTGACGATCCACGAAGTCTGGATCTATCGCGATAGTTCCATTTCAAGAAAATGAGGCTGTGGCTCGACGGGTTACGCGAGGTTTACTTCACGCGGTGCGGCCGAAGCGTGCGTAATTCGAGCGGGATCCAGCCGTTGGAGTATGT
>JBAIYI010000871.1:0-1607 GCA_037915955.1 Terriglobales bacterium | reverse complement strand
TCTGCCTCTGCCTTCTGATGGAAGGAAATGACGAGTTCAGGATCTTCTGGTTCTTCTTCGGGTTGTTCTTCCTGGCCCTCGCCGCAATTCAGTTTGACGCTCGGCGAATCCGGAAGCTCTTGCGCTCGCGATTCTTTTCACCCGATCCTCAGAGTGAGCTGCACCTCTCGAATACAAAGTAACGGCACACTGTCTGATTCGAGTTGTTGATGAACTTGCAGGAAGAATCCGACCTTCTGCTCCGGGCTACCGTCGCGGTGGCAGAGACGCAGTTTCAGCGTGGCCGGTTCCTGCCGTTCGCTGTCACGCTCGGGCCCGAGCGTAAAGCACAGACACTTTTCACCGATGATCTGGAACCGGATGCCAGCCGCGATGAGATCGTCCAATACTGGCGGCATGAACTGCGCGACGTAATTGCCCGGCATGAGACGCGGGCTGCATGCCACTGCACTCTGGCTCGCGTACGCGTAGCGGAGGGCTCGACTGCGCCCGTGCTGATAATCCACCTGGAGCACGCGGAGGGCGGAGCAAACGATTTTGTTCATCCGCTCAGGAAAGAGCAGGACGGAAGGGTTGTCATTGGCGAGCCGCGTGCGATCCCGACGCAGCGAGAGATCTTCGGTACCAGCGGGTTCTGAGGCGAGAATGAAACAGCCGCGAAGCACACAAAGTCGCTTGCGTGATCCGCGGCTGATTTTGGTTTCTGAATCAACGCTGATTCAGGAATGGGTTTCAGGCTGCGCGCCGTATGCCGCCGCTGCTGGATGTCCTGCCCCGGCCGGTTATGAGCCGGAAGAGCCACGTCAACACTACAGCTCCCACGATCGCAATGAGGATGGTGTAAATCGTGCCGCCCTGGCCGGTCCCACCCAGAGCCCGCATGATCCAGCCACCCACAATGGCTCCGGCAATGCCGAGCAGAATGTCTGCCAAAGCTCCATAGCCTGAGCCCCGCATGATCTTACCTGTCGCCCAGCCGGCGATCAGTCCCACGATAATCCACCAAAGTACAACCATTCACTCCTCCTCAGGAAAGTCAGGGGAACAGAGAGGCGTACCCCCGTGCCTCTCCCACTTAGTTCTGATTGGTTAGAGGGGGGCCGCTCCTGAGGCGGGTTGCAGCCGCTAAGGCAGAATTCGAGAGCTGCAGGCGCAAATGAAGCAAGCAGAGCTCCACGAATCCTTTGTGAGCTGGAGTGATCCAATGAACTGGGTGAAATGTGAAGGCATTTGGCTCATGTTGGCGGACTGCTGCAGCTCTGCTCAGCCGCGAGGCCGCTCATTTACAATCATTTGTTTGCCTTCCAATCATTTTTCACTCAAGGGGAGCACTGCTTTGCCAGACACGATCTATGACGTTGCCATTATCGGCTCCGGACCGGGCGGCTACACGGCCGCTTTCCGCGCCGGCCAGCTCGGACTGAAAGCCGCCCTTATCGAAAAGGATTCCAAACTGGGCGGGACCTGTCTGCACGTTGGTTGCATCCCCACCAAGGCGCTGTTGTTCAATGCCGAAGTCTATGACCACCTGAAGTCGGCAGAGAAGTACGGCATTGATGGTCTTGGCGCCGGAAAACTGAACTGGAAGAACATCCAGGACCGGAAGA
>JBAIYI010000073.1:0-2546 GCA_037915955.1 Terriglobales bacterium | reverse complement strand
GTGGTCGCCGGATGGGAAGTCGGTGGCGTTCATCTCCGGGCTCATGAGCGATGAAGTCTCCGTGGGTGGAGACGTATTTGTTGTTTCTGCGCAGGGCGGCGAGGCGCGTAACATCACGCCCAACATGAAAGCCTCCGCCAGTTGGCTGCGCTGGATGCCCGACGGCCAGAAAGTTGTCTTCGGCCAGGAGGTGGATGGGAATACCGGCGTGGCCAGCGTGAATGTGGCCACGGGAGCGATCAGCAGTTTGTGGCAGGGCCCGGAGCAACTCGCTCAGGTCTCCATGGCTGCCGATGGCGTGCATAGCGCCGGGGTAGGTGAATCGTTCAGCAAGCCGCCGGAGGTTTGGGCAGGTACCGTGGGCAGATGGCACGCTGTTACAAAAATCAACTCAGAGCTGAAGCCCGAATGGGGCGAAGCCAAAAGCGTTCACTGGACCAACGACGATTTCCATCTGCAGGGATGGCTGCTCTACCCGCGCGACTTCAATGCGGCAAAGAAGTATCCCATGGTGGTGCAGGTGCATGGCGGACCCGGAGCCATGGCGCATTCCGGGTGGCCCGGTTCGCACACCTATGCGGCGGCGCTTTCGGCCGCGGGTTACTTTGTGTTCTTTCCCAATCCGCGTGGCAGCTTTGGCCAGGGAGAGGCGTTCACGCGCGCCAACGTGAAGGACTTTGGCTACGGAGATTTCCGCGACATTCTCACCGGAGTTGATGCGGCGCTGAAGAGCGCCCCAATTGATGCGGAGCATGTTGGCATTGCCGGCTGGAGTTATGGCGGATACATGACGATGTGGGCGGTGACGCAGACGAACCGATTCGCCGCTGCGTTCGCCGGCGCGGGCATTGCCAACTGGCAGAGTTACTACGGCGAGAACCAGATTGACCAGTGGATGATCCCGTTCTTCGGCGCGTCAGTGTATGACGATCCCCAGGTGTATGCGCGCAGCGCGCCGATCACCTTCATCAAAAAGGCAAAGACACCAACCCTGGTGATTGTTGGCGACAGTGACGGGGAATGTCCCACGCCACAATCTTTCGAGTTTTGGCACGCATTGAAGACGATGGGCGTCAAAACCGAACTTGTGGTCTACGAGCATGAGGGACACTCCTTCGTTAATCCTAAACACCAGCGCGACGTGATTGAGCGCGTGGTGAACTGGTTCGATACCTACCTGAAGTAAGTTGATGGCGCGGGCCTAAGGCCGGGTTAGGGCGCATGGGGAATAGACGTGCAGCTCTCAATCGGATTAGTCTGGCCCTGATGTCCCGGCCCCAATCGAAGTTTTCCATCCTGCTCATTGAGCAGGACGCGACCATCCGTCACCTGCGTTCCCTTGCACTCCGGCTGGAAGGATACCGTGTGGAGGGAGCAGAGCATCTGGAACAGGCGCGGCTGAAGCTCGCTGAAGCGCAGTTCAACCTGATCATTCTGGACGTGGGGCATTTTGCCGAGCACGGCCTTGCCTTTTGCGAAGAAGTGAAGGGAAGCCATCCTCACATCAAGCTGCTGATGCAGGGAGAAGACCGGATTTTTCCGATCAAGAGCAGTTGCCCGGATACCGCTGTGCGCAAGCAGGATGGCCCACTGCAATTGGTCAAGGAAGTGCAGAGATTGCTGCTCTCAGCGTAAACAGCAGCCTTTTTCTTCGACGGACGACGAACCAGTCAATCTTCAGATCAGCAAAAATCCTGCAGTGACCGGGTGAGTGCGGTCACAGTTTTACGTCGGCCAAGGCGGTACGATCACAGATGCCGAAGATCCTCTCCGACGAGAAACACCCTTCGGTAGGAGGCGTTCATGCAGCCGTGTGATTGCACAGAAATTCACGAGCGACGCCGAGTGGTGTTGACCGGTGGTCCTGGTGCGGGCAAGACGGCGGTGCTTGAACTGATCCGGCAATCCTTCTGCGAACATATCACCATGTTGCCGGAAGCAGCAGGGATCGTGTTCCGCGGCGGCTTCCCGCGCAATGGGAGTCCGGACTGGCGACGGGCCGCGCAGAGGGCCATCTTCCACGTGGAGTGCGAACTCGAGGGCGGCGCCGGCCCGGAGAACCGGGCGATTGTGCTGTGCGATCGCGGTACCGTGGATGGCGAGGCTTACTGGCCCGGACCGGGGGATCTGTGGTCAGCCGTCGGCACCACGCTGCAGGAGCAGCTGCAGAGATATGACGCGGTGATTCACCTGCGGACTCCAACGCTGGAAAACGGCTACAACAAGAGCAATCCGCTTCGGATTGAGTCCGTGGCAGATGCCGTCGCCATTGATGAGCGCATTGCGCGATTGTGGGAACAGCACCCACGGCGCTTTACCGTTCCGGCGTCAAAGAACTTTCTTGATAAAGCGACGCGCGTGCTGGAAATCCTGAGGGGACAAATGCCGGAGTGCTGCCGGCATCACATGGTGCCGTTGCTGGACAATCAAAAGCAGCGTGGCCAGCGAGAAGTCGCAGGAAGGCAGGATGAGGCGACAAAACCTCACCGCTGATTAACGCTGATTGAACTGATTTCAAAGAAGGCGGCTTAGTCAGCCAGACGAAA
>JBAIYI010000422.1:0-3214 GCA_037915955.1 Terriglobales bacterium | reverse complement strand
TGAACGTGCTCACGCGCTGCCGTATTTCGCGTCTAGAAGGAAAGCGGATCAGGTTGACTTCGCTCGATACCGGTAGAGAGGAAGAGTTCTCGAGCTTCGATCAGCTCTGCGGGACAAAGAAGTTCCGTCATCCGCTGGCCGCATACCTGACGCGCTTCTTCGCGCCGGAAGGCGGCCTGGAGATTGAGACGAACTCGGAGTCTCCGGCGGGCGCGGGAATTTCGGGCTCGTCGGCGCTGATGATCGCGACGACCGCGGCACTGGCGCGCTGGACGGGACGCGAGTTGGGTCTCGAAGAAATCCGCGAGATCGCGCAGAACGTGGAGGCACAGCTCATCCGCGTACCGACGGGATGCCAGGACTATTATCCGGCGCTGTACGGGGGCGTGAGCGCCATCCACCTGGAACCGGACGGTATTCATCACGAGGCGGTGCGGGTCGCAGCGGAAGAACTGGACCGTCGATTCGTGCTGGCATACACCGGCGCGCCGCGCCAGTCGGGGATCAACAACTGGGAGGTCTTCAAGTCGCACATCAATGGCGACAAGAAGATCTATCGCAACTTCGAACGGATTGCGGAGATCGCCCGCGCCATGCATGACGCGGTAGCGCTGGCCGACTGGAAGAACGTGGCCATGCTGCTTCGCGAGGAATGGAAGTTGCGCAAGACCAATGCGCCGAAGATCACCACGCCGCTGATCGAGAAGCTGATCAAGGCGGCCACGCAGAGCGGTGCTGAGGCAGCCAAGGTCTGCGGCGCAGGCGGCGGCGGATGCGTGGTTTTCCTTACCACACCGGAGACCCGCGAACGCGTAGCGGATGCAGTCCGCACCAACGGCGGGCAGGTTTTGCCGGCCCGGGTGGCGCGTTACGGGCTCACGGTGAGCGGCGAATAATGGCGCTCTCCGGGAGCCGCACTGGCCGCCAGAGGAGCATCTAAATGCAGGAACGCCGGAACTTTGTTGAAATGCGCAGGATTTCGGCGGAAAATGACAGAATACGCAAGCTCAAAAGGTGCTCACCTATGTTTCGCCGCGCACTTGTTCCTATGGCCGTTCCATTCCTTGCCTTCACCTTCCTGCGTGCGCAAGAGCAGCAAAATAAACCGGCCGAGAACAAGCCTGCGCCTGACGTTTTTGTGATCAAAGCGCCGGAACCGCCACCTGCACAGCCGGTGCAAAAACCAGCGCTTACGGCGCAACAACTGGAATCACGGGCACCGCTGAATGACGGCACGAAGATGCAGCTCATCCAGTTGCTGGATGCCGAGATGGTGCATACGCGCAAGATGCTGCCGCTGGGCGACAAGAGCACGGTGATCGGCCCAGATGGCCAGGTGAAACCCGGCGATGCAGTGCTGTTCCAGCTTGCTCAGAGCAGAGGCACTGCGGCCAGAATCGGCGACAAGGTCCAGATCACGAACATCTCCTTTAAAGAGAAGACGGTTTACGTAGAAATCAATGGCGGCCCCAAGAAGAGATCCAAGTGGTATGACCACATCAGCATTGGAGTGGGCCCCGGCGGCGGTATGAACTCCACGGATCCGAATCAGGCCGCGGCCACAGGCTCCGCGGTGACACTGCAATTTTCCAAGCATGTTCCGGAAATGACCGGTGAGGAATTGAAGAAGCTGCTGAGCCCGGTGCTGGACTTCGGCGTGAAGACTGCCGCTGAAGTCTACATTGATACCATGCCGCCGAAAGTCAAAGCCGCCATGAAGAACCATGAGGTCCTTGTGGGAATGAATAAGGATATGGTGATCATGGCCAAGGAGCGTCCGCAGCAGCGCACGCGAGAAAAGGACGAGTCAGGCAACGAGTACGAAGAATGGATCTACGGCCAGCCGCCACAAGATGTAGTTTTTGTCAGGTTCAAGGGCGAGAACGTGGTGCAGGTGAAGACCGCGAAAGTCGGCGGAGAAATGATCGTCAAGACGGAGAAAGAAGTTGACGTGCATGATGGCGTCGTTACGCTGGCAGCGTTGCAGGCCAGCACGTCGCCTCAGGATGTTAAGCCGATGTCGCCGGAAGAGGAGCAGCGCGCCAAAGCGCCTCGGCCAACTCTGCGTCGCGAAGGTGAAGGCGGTTCTGACGTTCAGAAGATAACGCGCCAGCCGGTCCCCGTGGGCGCAGACGGGCATCCTGATGAGCCGCAGTGGGGCGAGAAGAAAGACTCATCCGACAGCCAGCAGCCCGCCAACACCGGCAACAAGCCGCCGCAGTGAGATGCTGGCGAAGCGAAGGCAGCGGGGGTTAAACTGAGATTGTGAAGATTGCTCTCGGGCAGATCAACCCCACCATTGGTGATTTCAGCGGCAACTCAGAAAAGATCATAGAATCTGCCCGCAAGGCCCACGCCCGGGGCGCCGAAATGGCGCTCTTTCCTGAATTGGCAGTCTGCGGTTATCCGCCGCGCGACCTGCTGGAAAAACCGGCCTTCGTGGCGCGCAATCAACAGGTAATTCAGGAGATTGCGCAGGCGGTTCCGCAGATCACGATCGTGACCGGCTTCGCTTCGCCGGCGGCGGTGGAAACCGGTAAGAGTGTCATGAACTCCGCGGCTGTGCTCCGCGATGGGCGCGTCCAATCCATTCAGTCGAAAATGCTTCTTCCAACGTACGACGTCTTTGACGAGCTGCGTTATTTCCATCCCGCTGATTCGCAGAAGGTGCTGCCACTCGGGACGAAACAGCTCGCGCTTACGATCTGTGAAGACGCATGGAATGACAAGCATTTCTGGCATCGCAGGCTCTACAGTGTTGATCCCGTTGACGAGCTTCTCCGCGCCGGCGGCAACCTGGTCCTGAACATTTCGGCTTCTCCGTTCCACGTGGGCAAGCGCGAACTGCGCTTCAAGATGCTGCAGACCATCGCGAAGGATAACAACGTTCCTGTTCTCTTTGTGAACCAGGTTGGCGGCAATGACAGTCTGATTTTCGATGGCTCCAGCTGCGTGATCGCGCCGGACGGGCGTGTAGTCGCGCAGGCGAAATCGTTCGAAGAGGATCTGATCGTCTGCGATACGGACGCGCTCACCGGGGACATGCATCCGCAACTGGAAGGCGATGAAGCCAGCGTGTATGCCGCGCTGGTGCTGGGAACGCGGGATTACGTCCGCAAATGCGGCTTCGCGAAGGCAATCATTGCCCTGAGCGGCGGAATCGATTCTGCTCTCACCGCGGCCATCGCCGCAGATGCGCTTGGCCCGGAGAACA
>JBAIYI010000224.1:0-1811 GCA_037915955.1 Terriglobales bacterium | reverse complement strand
CATCGCCGAGATCGCCGGAATCGGAGGCCGAAAAGCTGAGAAGACAGAGCATCACTGGCTCGCCGTCCTGCGTTTTGCTGCGTTACGTTTCGCCTTGGCCGTCACAAATTTGTGCGCCATGCCCAGCAGGTCGTGCAGTACTTCTTCATTCACACGCGCAAGCCGCACCAGCATGGAGTCATAGTTCAGGTAATGATCGGTGATGTAGTAAATGTCGGGAGCACTCGCGAGCATTTCGGCGCGGTCTGCGCGATCAATGATCACCGCCAGCGATCCCGGCTCGGCCGTCCGATGGGTGGGAATGCACGCCATCAGCTTTCCCCGGACCTTCAATGCCGGCGATCCGTAGGCCGTGCCTTCTTCGACTCCGGGAAACGTGAGCCCGATTTTTTTCACCGCTGCAAAGGTGACGCCCGCCTTTGACATGGCCGAACATGGTAGCAGGAAAGTCAGCGCAAGGTTAATGGCCGGTCATATTTCCGCACGGCGGCCCGGAAGCGCATCCAGCGGATCTTGAAGACCAGAAACGCGAAGTAGCCGGAGATGTTCCATCGATGTGCCATGGTCAAACCTAGACCGCAAGCGATCTGAAGTCCAATCGATTAAATTTATCGACTGGATTTGGGATTTTGAATCGGAGGGAGGTCGGCCGAGACAGAAAAACGGCTGCCGTTCGCGGGTGCAACCGGCAGCCAGGTTTGCGGAAACATCAGTGCAGCTTACTTCGACGAACAACTCGCTGGTTGCGTAGGCTCGTTCCAGCCAGTGGCGCGGAAGCGGTCCGTAACCACGACGACCGTCTTCACGCCATCGATCTCAGCGGGAATGGGGCCATGAGCGCGCCCCTGCTCCACGTAGATGATCACTGCTCCCTCGCCGGGGAAGTCAGGATGTTCGCCGACGCCCACACCCTGGATCGCCGCGTCATTGAAAAGCTCCTGCCAGTGACCTTCTTTGGCGGTCAGTGCCCGATGCAGTTCTCCTTCGGAGAGGCCTTTGCCTTTCGAACCAATGGCGCCCGCCGCTGCCGTGCAGGAGAGGCTGTGGGTGGCTCCGCCCACGAAAGTGATTCCCAGCGCCTTGACCACGTCGCCAATAGGATTACCGATCGTAGTCGTGCTGCTACCAGCAAAGAGCAGGGCCACGGGCTGCGCCGTGTCAGAAGTCACGATCAGCGAACCGGAATCACCGCCGGCGCTGAAGGTACTGGAATTGATGACGACCTGATTGGTGTATGAAATGGTGAACTTCTTGCCGGAGTTGCAGCCTGCCTGGTACTGCACGCTCACGTTGGTGCTTACCGATCCGATCGTCCCGCAGGTGAAGCCGGTGGTGCGGCCTGCCTTGGCCACGCCGCGGCTCACGGTAGGAGTGGCAGTGGTTGACGCGGGGACACCGACGGAGAGAATGGCCCCGTTACTTGAGACGTCGCCGCTGACCACCTGGGCGAGCGCCGCGTCCACGTTGTTGCCCAGCTTGATGGCCTGGGAGAAATTCGCCACCGTGTCTGCTGACGTCACACGGCAGGAGCTGTCAATCAGTCCTGGCTGGGAGATTGCTTCACCCACGGTTGCGCTGTCAGAGCGGGCGAGCACGTGGTTGTTGCTGAGGATGTATTGCACTCCGCCTTTCGTGACCAGGCTGCCGAGTGTGCCGGAGCAGCAGAATGAACGAGACGCATCATTTACATTGCCGCCGGAGGTGCCTAGTTGAATGGGACGGGTCTGGCGTACCTGAAAAGTTGTCTGGCCCAGCGCGAGCGACGCGCACAGTATGGTTGCGACGAATAGGATTCTTTTCTTCACGATTTT
>JBAIYI010000674.1:0-2193 GCA_037915955.1 Terriglobales bacterium | reverse complement strand
AGCTCATGTGCTGGTGGAAGAAGGGCCGGAACGTATTCAGGAGCTGATCGACTGGGGAACGCAATTTGACCGCCACGGCACCAAACTGACTTTTACCCGCGAAGCTGCGCACAGCCGCAGCCGCGTGCTGCATGCGCACGGCGATTCCACCGGTCGCGAGATTGGACGCGCGCTGCATGCGCGCGCGGCCTCGCTCAAGAACATCTCCTTCTGCGAGTTCGAATTTACGTCTGCCCTGCACGTGGAAGGTGGGAGAGTATGCGGGGTTGAGCTGATCTCCACCGAAGGCGCTGTGCATCTGGTTGCGGCGAATTCCGTGCTTCTGGCCACCGGCGGCGGCGGAAACGTCTACAGCAACACGACAAACCCTGCCGTGGCGACGGCCGACGGCGTAGCGATGGCATACCGTGCTGGCGCTGAAATCAGTGACATGGAGTTCGTACAGTTTCATCCCACGGCGCTCTATGTGAAAAACGCGCCGCGGTTCCTGCTTTCTGAGGCGCTGCGAGGAGAAGGAGCGGTACTGCGCAATTCGGAGTTACATCGTTTCATGGCGAAGTACCACGAAGCGGGCGAACTTGCGCCACGAGACGTGGTGGCGAGGGCAATCGCGCACGAGTTGGAGGTGTGCCGTCTCAAGGAGCCGGTGGTCTATCTGGACCTGACGCACCTTAAAGAAGAACATTTAAAGTCGCGCTTCCCCAGAATTTACGAGACCTGCCTCAGGTACAACGTGGACATTACGGTGGACCTGATCCCGATCCGTCCAGCGGCACATTACATGATGGGCGGGGTGAAGACCGATTTGCACGGCGCGACCAGTTTGCCGGGATTGTATGCAGCGGGCGAGGCGGCCTGCACCGGGGTGCATGGAGCAAACCGGCTGGCGAGTAACTCTCTACTTGAAGGCCTGGTTTTCGGTGCTCGCGCCGCAGAGGCGATGCGGGGGCAATCAACCGCCCGTAGCAAGACGGCGGCAGATCCTCCGCCAGCCCTGGAGCATGGCGAAAACACCAATGTGGAGCCGCTGATAGGGGAGATTCAGCAGTTGATGTGGAACAAGGTAGGGATTGTGCGGACGCGCCAGGGAATGACAGAGGCGATCCAGCAGCTACAGAAGTTGGCGGAGAAGTTGCCCAGACCGGATTCTCGGCGGCACTGCGAAGCCCACAACATCCACACCGCCGGACTGCTGATTGCCCGATCCGCGTTGGCGCGGTTAGAGAGCCGGGGCGCGCATTACCGGCTGGATTATCCGGCGCATGACGATGTCCGCTTCAAAAAGCACTCCATCATCACCGAAAAAGGCGTGCGCTTTGCCTGACGCGGCACCCTGCCGCTGATTGCCGCTGGCGCGGCCGATGAGACTCCCGTTATCTTAGGGATAGATGCCCCAGACACTTGCAGGTTATGTGCGGATGCACCTCTCGCAGGCGCGAGAGACTGCCTTCGTGTTTCGCCGGGGCTTTCGCACGTACCGCTGGACCTATGGCGATACCGGGAAGCTGGCGTGCCGATTTGCACGGGAACTTGAAGCGCGGGGCATCGGCAAAGGTGACCGCGTGCTGCTCTGGGGCGAGAACTGCGGCGAGTGGGTGGCCGCGTTCTTCGGATGCATGCTGCGCGGGGCAGTCGCGGTACCGATGGACAGAATCGCCAGCGCAACTTTTGCCCAGCGCGTGGCCGATGATGTGGATGCAAAGTTGGTCGTCTGCTCGGCTGAACTTGCAACCAGCGTGGGAAGAAGGCCGGCGCTCATCCTTGAAGAACTGGTTGAGCATTTGGCGGGAAGATCAGCCGAGATGTACGAGCCGGTGGCGATCACGCGCGATGACCCGGCACAGATTATCTTCACTTCAGGGACCACGGCCGATCCGCGCGGCGTAGTGCTGACGCACGGCAACATTCTTTCCAGCGTCGATCCGATCGAACGCGAGATCCCGAAATATCGCAAGTACGAGCGAATCTTTCATCCCATACGATTTCTACACATGCTGCCGCTGAGCCATGTGTTCGGGCAGACCATGGGCATCCTTATTCCTCCGGTGATTGCGGCAACGGTATTCTTCCAGGAAAGCTTTAAGCCAGGAGAGGTACTGGAGACGATCCAGAAGGAACGAATCTCTGTGCTGATCGCGGTACCACGGGTGATGGAGTCCCTTAAAGGAAAGCTTGAGAGCGATCTCGGCGATT
>JBAIYI010000317.1:0-3941 GCA_037915955.1 Terriglobales bacterium | reverse complement strand
GGCAGGTGCAGAATTCACGACCCTGGCAGGACGAATCAAGACCGCCAACCCGCAGGACAACGACATGGCTTCCGTACAGATGGAGCCATTGCGGCAGGCACTCACCAGCGATGTCCGTCCTGCACTCCTGCTGCTGATGTCAGTGGCGGGACTTCTCCTCCTGGTGGCGTGTGCAAACGTCACTAACCTGATGCTTGCGCAGGCGGCGGCCCGCAGCAATGAATTGGCCGTCCGTACTGCACTGGGCGCTTCGCGGTTGCGCCTGATACGTCAATTCCTATCCGAATCGTTGGTGCTTTGCATCGCTGGAGGTTCTGCCGGAATATGCCTCGCCTATTCCGCTGTTCCCGTGCTTCTACGTATGGCACCGCGAAACATCCCTCGCCTCGCAGAAGTGTCGGTCACTTGGCCGGTGCTGGTCTTCGCTATCCTTGTTTCCATTCTTGTGGCGATCAGCCTGGGAATCGTCACTGCGGTTCGTGCGACATCCGGCGACCCTCAGGCAGCCCTGGCGGAAGTTGGCAAAGCGCAGGGCACCGCGAATTCAAGTGAGCGAACGGGTCGGCTTGTTGTAGCCGGACAGCTCGCCATCACCATGCTGCTGCTGGTCGGCGCCGGGCTTCTTGGCCGCTCCATGTTAAGCGTTTTGTCGGTGGATCCCGGCTTTAGGACGGAGAGCGTAATCGCTCTCGATCTGGCGCTCTCCAACTCTGAAAATCGCCAACGCCGCGTAGAGTTGCTCGATCAAGTCCTGAGCGACCTCCGCGCTCTGCCGGGAGTGACTTCTGCCGGCGGCTCGGATACTCTGCCCCTGACGCATGGTGGCTATTCCGACGGCGTGTTTGTCATTCTGAATCCAACGCAGCTTTCGGAGCATTCGAAACAACTGATCGCCCGCTCCGCAAACGGGACAGATGAATTTACCCAGAGCGAATTAAAAGATCTGGTTGAGTTCTTCACACCTCTTTTTGAGGACAAGGAACACACCGCCGACGCGGACTATGCCAAAGCGAGCGAGGGCTATTTTCAGGCGCTGGGCATTCCACTCAAGCGTGGAAGATTCTTCAACCAGAGCGATGGTCCCGATGCGCCGCACGTGGCAGTTATCAGCGAATCGCTTGCCCGGCAGATGTGGCCCGCGCAAGACCCGCTCGGTCACACCATTGAATTCGGCAACATGGATGGCGACCTCCGGCTCATTACCATAGTTGGTGTCGTGGGAGACGTGCGCGAAGCCAGCATGGAAGCGCCGCCGCGACCTACGGTTTACGTCAATTATCGCCAGCGCGCGCGTGGGATGAATCAATTCGGGATCGTAGTTCAGGGAAATGTCGCGCCGGGAACCGTACTGGAAACTGCGCGCAGGACAATCCGCCGGCGCGAGCCTGATACTCCGGTGAAGCTCAGCAGCTTCGACGAAGTCGTGGCCCAGTCGCTTAGCACCCGCAGATTCAATCTGGTACTGGTCGCGGCTTTCTCCGCGAGCGCCCTGCTTCTTGCAATCGTGGGGATCTATGGCGTGCTCGCCTACTCGGTTGCCCGCCGCACGCGCGAGATTGGAGTACGCATGGCGCTTGGAGCAACCGCAGCAAGTGTGGTTCGGTTGGTGCTGGAGAGAGCTCTGCTCACGGCTTCTGTGGGAGTAATTGCCGGCGGCGCTGCGGCGCTTCTGATCACACGCTGGATCACCTCACTGCTTTATCAGGTGAGCGCCACGGACCCGCTGACATTCCTCTCCGTGGGTCTGCTCTTGATCATCGTCGCGCTGTTTGCCGCCTTTGTACCGGCAAGGCGCGCAGCAAAGATCGACCCCATGGTCGCCTTGCGTTATCAATAACTAGGGCCGCAGCACGTCGCGAACGATATCCATGATGCGCTGCGTGCGGCGATCAAGGATAAGGATGTCCACGCCCAGCGTGACACGCGAATACGGCTCCGGCAGGCGCGTCAAACGGCGCTCAAGGTCTTCTGGGAACGGCTCCACGCGCTTCTGTAATCCGGGAGGCAATTGCCCATCTCGCTCAAGGTGCTTTTGCAGACCCGGGGGTAGATTGCCACCCCGTTTCGCTAATCCGGGAGGCAGGTTTGCATAGCGATCATGATAGTAACCGCGGATGATCTCCTGATCGTGCACCGAAAAAACGATGCGCCCGCTGTCCTGGTCCTGCTGATGCTTGCCCTTGCCTTTCCCCTTGCCCTGAGCGAACGCTGAGGCAGTCGCAATCAGAAGTACGCATATGAGCCCTGCCAAGACCGACTTTCTCATGAATCCTCCCCCGGCACACGATACTGCTTTCAGGGAAATCGCACAATGCTCAAAAGCTATGGCCGCCATAATCTCACACCCCGAGAGTGACAATGGTTGTTTGCCGCATCCCGTGAGCGGATAATTGGGGCATGAATTCGCTCGCTCATACTCCTGCGGCACGCGCAACAGACGTCTCTAATCAGGTTCCCGTCCTTACCGGCTACAACTTGTTTCTGAGCGACCCAACGCTGCTCGCAGCGGTGGAGCGCGAGGGCGCGGCATGGGCAAGGGATGAGATCAGTGATTTCGGGCGTTTGATGGGCAGTGAAGAGGCCCAACGCTGGGGTGTGGAGGCGAACGAAAACCTCCCGGTGTTGCACACGCACGATCGCAATGGCAATCGTCGTGACGAAGTCCGGTTTCACCCTTCATGGCATGAGCTGATGCGCTGTTCAATCGGACATCGGCTGCACAGCCTGCCATGGGTGGAAAATCGTGCTGGAGCGCACGTTGCGCGGGCCGCGTTGATGATGCTGGCCGTTCAGAATGAAGCAGGGCATACCTGCCCGGTCAGCATGACTTTTTCCGGCCTGGCGGCACTGAAAGCTGAGCCCCTTGTCGCCAAAGAGTGGGAGCCACAAATTCTATCGTCCAGCTACGATCATCACTTCGCTCCCGCCGCGAACAAGAACGGCATTCTTCTGGGAATGGGCATGACGGAAAAGCAGGGCGGGTCAGATGTGCGCGCAAATACCACTCGCGCCGAGCCCATCGGCAGCTCCCGCGAATATCTGATCACCGGCCACAAATGGTTCTGTTCGGCCCCGATGTGCGATGCCTTCCTGATCCTTGCACAATCGAGCAAGGGCCTCTCGTGTTTCTTCCTGCCCCGCTGGACCCCTATTGGGCAGAAGAATGCGTTCTTCATCCAACGCTTGAAGGACAAGATGGGGAACCGCTCAAATGCTTCAAGCGAAGTGGAGTTTCAGGACGCCTGGGCTCACATGGTGGGAGAAGAGGGCCGTGGCGTTGCCACGATCATCGAAATGGTCAACCACACCAGACTCGACTGCGCCATTGCTTCGGCCGGGCTGATGCGGCAGGCTCTGGTTCAGGCCCTGCACTACTGCCGCCACCGCAGCGCGTTCGGCAAGCTGCTGATCGAGCAACCGCTCATGCGCAACGTGCTTGCGGATTTAGCGCTCGAGTCTGAGGCGGCTACGCTTCTGGTTACCCGTCTGGCTGCAGCCTTCGATAGCCGAAAGGCAAACACCGCTGAACGTGGATTTGCCCGGCTCGCAACAGCATTTTCTAAGTATTGGCTTTGCAAGCGAGTGCCGCTGGTTGTTGGTGAAGCACTTGAATGTTTAGGCGGCAATGGATACGTGGAAGATTCTGGCATGCCACGGCTTTATCGTGAAGCTCCCCTTTATGGGATATGGGAAGGCTCGGGCAATGTCATCTGCCTGGACGTCTTGCGGGCATTGAGCCGCGAGCCGGAAGCTCTGGACGCAATCCGTGAAGAGTTCCAAGTCGGCGCAGGAGCAGATAAGACGCTGACCGCGTTCCTGAGCCAAACCGAAAACGAGTTGCGCGAAGCCTTAAAGCACCAGTCAAATGGAGGCTCTCTGGAGGCTGGAGCAAGGCGGATAAGCGAACGGCTGGCGCTTGGCATGCAAGCGCTATTAATGGT
>JBAIYI010000110.1:0-4180 GCA_037915955.1 Terriglobales bacterium | reverse complement strand
GGAACTTCGGTCTTCATCTTCTCCACCCGCGCATACATGGTGCGCGCGGCGTCGGGGTCGCCGTATTCTTCGGCAATCACGCCGAAGGCCAGCCATGAAGGCGAATCGGGTTCGTCCAGCCCGGCGGCTTCCATGGCCTTGAGCATAAGGTCGCGCGCCTGGGCGGGTTTGCCGGAGCGGGCATACAGGCAGGCGAGCGTGTGCATCATGCCGAAGTCGGAATTTTTGCTGAGCTGGTTGCCGTGCTCCGCGGCCTCGATTGCATCGCGGTCAATCGCGCCGGGCGTAAACAGCGCGGCCCAGGAATAGTAATTGAGGTCGCTCTGGGTCGCCTTGCCTTTATCAATCAGGCGTTTCATAAGCTGCCGCGAGCCGGCGAAGTCGCCACGATACTCGGCCAGCCGCGCAGCGGAGCGGATGTACACCGGATCGTCAGGATGTCGGGGCATTTGCTCGTCAACCAGCTTTTGCCACTGATCGAGACGGCGCGTTCCCGAATACGCGGCCACGGCAAACCCAAACGCGGTGGCCGAATCAGGATAGGCCTTGACCAGCCGCTCCGCCACGGGCGCAAGCTCAGCCCACTTCTCCTGTTCGCGATACGCATGCGCAATCACCAGGTCCAGCCGGGCTTTCTGCTCGTCGGATTTTTCCTGGTCGCGCGCCTGGATCAGCGCCCGAATATCTTCCGGCTTCAACTCTTTGGAAGGCGCAAGCACCAGAGCGGCGGTGCGGATCTCATCGGCGGTGCCTTCGCGGCCTTTGGTCCAGAAGCGCGGGAAAGGCTGGCCGGCAAGGAAATCGTCATTGTCATTGATGTGGACCTGCTCACGCGCCCAGTCCAGCCATTTGCGGGCGGCAGGCAGGTTGTTCCTGTTGAGCTCGTCAAGCGCCTGCCAGCCCAGATGCTCAGGGACACTCTTTGTCTGCGCGAGCAGTTCCAGCAGCTTGTAACTGCCGCCTTCGCGGACAACAAAAGCCTGTTGCGGTTCGGCGCCCACGGCCAGCACGGTAAGGTGATATCCAAATGAATCATCGCCTTCCGAGGAGAAGCGCATGTTCGGAACGGTCATGTCACCCAGGACCTCCAGCGGCAGGTTAGCCTTGGCAAGCTGCGCCCGCATCTGGCCCATCTGCCGGCTGAATTCTGTTTTCTCGTTTTCGAGATCAGGTCGGCGATCAGAATTGCTGCTGGTGAGCGACCTTACGCGGTCATAACTCGCCTGGGTTGAGAAAATCTCAAAATACATTTTCTGGACGATTGAGTTGGGAGAGCCGTCATCCATCTTGAACTGCCCGCGCGGGACTGCCTTCTTCAAAATTCCGGCGTATGCGGTCATCTGCGCTTCCGTGCCTTGGCCCTTGGCGCCTGCCAGCAGCAGGTCACCGGCGGCGCTGTAATTGTGCACGTGCACCAGGAGCCAGCCGGCGGTGGTGAGCACCTTGCTCCGCGTGGAAGTATCCGTGGTGATTTCCAGGGATTTTTTGATGCCGGCGTCGGCGTCCTGCTCCGCGGCGGCTGCTGCAATGGCGAAGCTGCGGCGCGTATCGCTTGCGGGCAGTTTGGAGAGAGCCGCCTGCAGTTCCTTCAGGTCGCGGAGGTACCACAGGTCGTAGAGAATATTGTCGTCAAATCCGGAGGCGAACTGCTCATCAAGCGTCCGGAGCTCGCGCAGTTCGGCGATCGACTCCCGGAGATGCGCCTTGGCACTGTAGCGCTCACCCTCTGCGTCATATTCCAGGAGGTACGCGAGTTGGCTGCGGAAGTCCTTGTCTTTAGGATCCAGTTGTTTGGCTTTGCGATAAGCGGCTACCGCGCCCTCATAATCAAATCCCTTCTTGAGCCGCCTGCCCACAAGATCATGCTCCAGCACGAAGCCAAGAGTAGAAAATGCCTGGGCCGATTTCGGATCGAGGACCGTAGCCTGGCGAGCTTCAGTGCGGGCTCGCTCACCCAGTCCCAGCGACATGAGCGCACGCGCCAGTTGCACGCGATGCAGCGCCTCTTTGGGATGGAGTTCAATCAGCTGCCGGTACGAAGCCAGTCCTTCACGGAATTTTCCCGCCGCAAACAGGGATTGTCCGAGCTGGTCAAAGCTGATGAAGATGGCGTCAGACTTTCGCGCCTTCAATACCGCTTCCCGCAGGGCTTTCGCTTCGGCTACCGTGAGACGCGGCTTGCCGACTTCAAAACGCAGCACGGCTTCCACCACCGTGCCATCGGCATTCGCCGAATATTTCTGGATGAGCTTTGCCGCGCCAAGCTGCTCTTCTTTCGCGGGCGGAAGCGCGCGGAGCTTGTAGCCGGGCGGCGCGATGATCTTGTAATTCCATTCCGTAATGGAAGGTCGCAGCTGCCAGTCAACAGTGCGCGGTTCTTTTTTGTTCCCCGCCTTTTCCGCGTTGCCGCTCTCCGCAGAGGAGTCGTCGCTTGCGTCCGGCTTTTTCTCGGCATTCTCGTCAGTGAAGTAGTCCGGCAGGTTGTCAAACAGGTCTTCAATCCTGATGGCAGAGACCGCATTCTCAAAGTCGGTGCTTCCGCGTCCGCCTTTGGAGGTGAAGCTCACGCTGAAGGGCTTTTCCAGGTCGGAAACGTCAGAATGCTGGACGGAGATCAGCTTCTCTGCCAGATAGGCGCGCTTCACGTACTTCTCCACGCCTTCGCGCAGTTCCTTGTTGTCCTGGGAGTAGTAGTCGCGATATTCCTGCTCCCCGGGGCCAAGCTGTTCGTTCTTTTCCACGATGGTAGCGGGACCGAACTCGGCCAACTTGAATTCGCGGAATTCGCGATGGATGTTGCGCTCCGCCGTGAGCTCAGGGATCTTCTTCAGCGCCGTGGTCTTCTCGTCCACAATCAAGGCCCAGCGACCGTATACGCCATACGGCAGGTCGCCCACACGGGCATACTGCGCGGTGGCATCAATCCACAGATCTTCGTTGTGCCCATCACCGTTTTGCGCATCGCCCGGCACGTAGACAATTGCGTGATCGAACATTCCCATTCCCGGCAGGTCAGGGTTCACGTCCTGCCCGGGGCCACTGTCCAGCAAGGCAAGGTTGGCGGAGATTCCCAGCGAGCGGAGCATGGCCACCAGCACGGAAGATTTATCTTTGCAGTCGCCATATTTACGCTTGAGAGTTTCCGCTGGAAAGGCCGGAATGATGCTGGCCTCGCCGAACTCCACGCCGGTGTAGCGAACATTTTTGTGCAGCGCGGCAACCAGCCGTGTGATGAGCTGCGCGCGAGGCATGGAGCTGGCCTTCGCGTTCAGGTTGAGTTTGGCCAGCAGGGGCTGCACGTCGGCAGGGCGAAGCTTTTCGTTCGTCTGCCGCGCATATTCCTGCGCCAGCTTCTGCCAGGAAATTCCGGTAGCAAACTCAATCTGTGGTCCGGTGACCACGTCAGGCGGAACATTACTGAGCTTCTCGTGAAATGGCGGGATGAGATCGTTTTCTATGGTGATGGTCTCAACCCCGTTCTCTGTGGACTTGTTCACGCGCGCCGCCGGCAACTTATGGACGACATAGCGGAGTTGGAGCGATTCAGGATGCGACAGCACGATCCGTGTGGCAATCACCGGAACGCTTTTTCGGAGATAGAGCCGCTCTACAAAACCTCCGGCAAAAAAGGGAGCGGTGTCGCGCACGATCTCCTCTTCTTCCACAATTGCGCCCACCGCAACCGCGGGCAGAGGACCACCGAATGCGCGATCGTCACTATAAGTATCCGGTGAATTGTCGTGCACCGGCATGTCGGCCAGGGTTTTCGGATCAAGGAGATGTTCCGCCCCGTCGGAGGTGATCACACGCGCCCGCAATTCCGGCTTGCTCTGGTGCCAGGGCTCCCACTGCGTGCTGATTTCCGCCCAGCCCTTGACCCCGTCTTCCGTCTCAACGCGATAAATACTGTGCGTGGTGTCCACCACCTTACCGTCGGCATCAATCGCGAAGCGCTCTTCATTGAGAAGAATGGTTACGTCCGCTTCGGGATCGGCTCTAACACTGGCCGCTGACTGCCGTAGCGCCTCTGGCGTGGTGGTGAAGCTTGTGCGTGCAGGACCCTGGGCAGGCATGAAACCAGGCAGAGCAATAAAAAACAGCAGGGCAAGAACACGAAGACACTGACGTGAAGACAAGCAGGGTACCCTCGAAGTTCAGAGTAGTTCCTTTTTTATCCGCT
>JBAIYI010000370.1:0-1983 GCA_037915955.1 Terriglobales bacterium | reverse complement strand
GCGGCCTCGTAGGCGAGCCTCAGGCAGGGGAACTTGCCCAGATCAGGGGGGCAGAAGTCCAGGCGTTTTAGGTCCAGAATGTTAAACCGCAGGCTTGAGGCGATCCGCTCCGGATACGTCAGCGCGTAAAGGATGGGCAGCCGCATATCAGTGACCGAAAGCTGCGCCAGGATGCTGCCGTCATTAAATTCCACCATGGAGTGGATCGTGGACTGCGGATGGACGATCACCTTCACCTGCGCCGGAGGCAGGTTGAACAGCCGGCACGCCTCGATCACTTCAAATCCTTTGTTCATCAGCGTGGCCGAATCAATGGTGATGCGCCGTCCCATCTTCCAGGTCGGGTGATTGAGGGCCTGTTCTACGGTGATGCTCTCAAAAGCTGTCTTCGGCGTGTTTAAAAATGGTCCGCCACTGGCCGTGAGCCACACCCGCTCAACCTCGTTCATCCGTCCGCCACGCAAGCACTGGTGGACCGCATTGTGCTCACTGTCGATGGGCAAAAGTGGCTTGCTCTGCCTGCGTGCTTCTGCGGTAATCAGCTCACCGGCCGCGACCAGGCACTCCTTGTTCGCCAGACCAATCTCTTTGCCAGCACACACTGCTTCATAGGTCGCTTTGAGTCCGGAAACACCAACAATCGCGCTGACCACAAAATCCACTTCCGGATGCGTGGCAACTCGCACCGTCCCGGCCTGGCCGCACACAACTTCGATGTTGCCCAGACCTTCGGCTTTAAGTTTGCGCGCAGCCTGCTCCGCGTCTTTTTCTGAGGCGAGCGAGAGCACCTTTGGCTTCCAGCGGCGCGCCTGCTCCAGCGCCGACTCAACGTTCGAGCCCGCTGCCATCGTGACCAGCTCGAAGCGGTCAGGATTGTTCTCTATGACGTTGAGTGTGCTCTGGCCGATGGAGCCGGTCGAGCCAAGGATGGCAATTCGTTTCATGGATGATGATTGATGGCCTTATACAAGACTGGCCAGAAAAACCATAATACTGGAGCGGCAACCAGCATGGCATCGATTCGATCCAGAACACCGCCGTGCCCGGGCAGTAGCGTGCCGGAGTCTTTTACTCCAGCACCTCTTTTCAAAGCTGATTCCATCAAATCGCCTATTTGTGCAGCGACATTTACGAAAACTCCAAACAGCACGGCCAGCCAGATTGGGGGCGGGTATGTTCCGGCATCAGCGTACATGACGCTGCGAGACGGAAGTGCGTCGAGTAAAACCAGTCCCTTCCCAAATCCTGCGATGTAGTGGAACAAGAGTACGGAAACCAGCGTCGCGCCGCAAACAGATGCAACTGCTCCTTCAACCGTCTTGCCCGGACTGATCGCCGGTGCAAGCTTCTTTCTCCCGAAAGCTCGCCCGAAGTAGTACGCGAAAATGTCTCCAGACCAGACGATGACGAGAAAAACAAAAACCATTACCCTGCCATTGTTCTCATGGCCAATGAGGGAGATTTCACCGAGCGTGACTGCTATGTAAAGGAACGCGAAATAAGAAACGGCGGCCGAAGGAAGCGCATCGCGCAACTCACGAAAAACCAATCCGGCGGCCAGCAGCACGAGCGGCAGGACGCGGAACCCGGTTAGAGCAAAAGTCCAGTCCTCGACCCTGCTGCCCAATCGCGGAACTCCGAAAGCATCAATTCCATGAAGAGCATGGCCGAGGAAGTAAAGCCCAATTGCGACTTCCACGATGTAACGATGCAGACTTGGAGTGTTTTTTGAGGCAATCCAGAAATATTCATTCGCCGCTAAAACCGCAACCAGCCCTATAAATCCGCTGTAAAGCCAATCAGGAGCTTTGAAAAGAAGCAGCAGCACCAGCGGAATCAGTACTACCGCAGTCAGGACTCTTTTCATTTCGCGTGGGAATGCGTGGGAGCTTTGGGATGCGTGCCGTTCAGCACGGGCTCGTTCAGTCCGCCGTAGCGGCGCTCGCGCTTCTGGAATTCCTGGATCGCTTCCAGCAAATGCAG
>JBAIYI010000829.1:0-3696 GCA_037915955.1 Terriglobales bacterium | reverse complement strand
CTGCTGCGCAGTCATGAGCGACGCAATCGCCACCATCAGCGTGAGTAACGCGGCTTTGCTCTTCATTAATTTTTGCCTCAAATTTTGGGTGCCGTCTCCTGCGCTCGAACGCGCGCAACCATCCTGTGGGCATTGCAAGGGGACCAAAGGAGGTGCTCAGATTCGAGGGCACGGCCTAAAGCCAGCACGGGCCGCAGTTCGCGCACAATGCAGTAATGATCTCAAAAGCTTTCAGAGTTGACCAATATAAAGATCAAAGTTTTGTAAAGATGAGCAAGCAGCGAAAACTGCCTGAAAAAGCAAAACTGCAGGCCGAAACCTGCAGTTCAGGAAGGAAACAGGAGTGCTATTCGACGGCGGTGGATGAAACGCCGGCTTTCCGGGCTTGCTCCTGAAGATCGGCAAGTTTTTTCTGTGCCGTATCGAGTGCCTGCTTCTTGCCATCAATCTCATCCTGCAGTTTGCGGCTGTCTTCCGTGTACTTGGCCTGGTCACGAAGCATGGTGCCGGCATCGCCATAGTAGGCGGCGGCACGCAGGCGCTGCTCGCGCTGGGCGACGTCAAGTTCGCGCTGGAGGCGGCTGATCTCCTGCTTCTGGGCCTCAACCGCTTTTACGATCTGCTCAGAGCTGGGCTTGGCCGCGGCCTTGGCGTCTTTGTCCTTGTCTTTATCTTTGTCGTCTTTGACGGCTTTATCGTCGGTCTTCGGAGCATTCTCGTCCGCGTTGGCGGTCAGCGTGCGCGGCATGTTGTCGTCATTGAGGCGAACCGCAGCGCTGCCCTTCTTGTGTGCACGATTTTGCCTGGCGATGTCGCCCAGAGACTGTTGCTGTTGTTGTCCCCAGACCACGACTGAAAACAGGAAAGTGAAGACCACTAAAACCAATCGTTTCATGGACCACTCCGGACAGGTAAGCTGCCCCTATTTTACTGCTGATTGAAGACGCGATTGTGAGGCATTCGCGGCCGTGGAAACGATAGGGTAAACGCTGTATTCGACCGAAGTAATCAGGTGATTGCAGGGGACCACCGTGGTCCACACGGTCTCCGCTTCAGCGGTACAGTCCGAAATACCAGTCGATCAGTCGCTGTCCGGCAAAGGCCGCAACCAGCGCGGCGCTGCCGAGAAAGACACCAAAAGGGATCTCAAAATGCCGATATACCAGCCGCGCCGAATACCAGGCTCGAGCTTGAGCTTCAGCGGCCGGTTCCTTGGGAAATCGCTTTTGGCGGCGCGCCAGCCGCTTGAACCAGACGACCACCATCAGCCCCATTCCGAAGATACTTCCCACCAGGGAACCCAGTAGCAAGACCATCAGCGTGAGCTTCACACCGAGAAAAGCGCCGATCAACGCCATCAGTTTCACATCGCCGCCACCCATGCCTTCATGGCCGCGTAGCGCCTCGTAAGCGACCGCAATGCAGAGAATGAACGCAGAACCGAGGATCGCGCCGGCCAGTGAGTTCAAGAAGGAGATGGCGATGCCAGGCAGGTCCATCGATCGCGATAGAAGAACAGCGGGGCCATCGCGCATGGGCACCCACAAGCTGAACAACAGTCCTGCAACCATCCCTGGCCTGGTGAAAAGATCAGGAAGCAGGTGCGTTTCAGCGTCCGTGAAAATGAGCCCGGTCAGGAGGAAGCAGAGCACACACAGCTTGAGCGATTCCGGGCCGGAAGTCGCGCCATAAAAGCTCAGCACAAACAACAGGCCAGTGAGCAGTTCCACGATGGCATAGCGCGGCGAAATGGGAGCGCGGCAATTCCGGCAGCGTCCGCGAAGAACGATCCAGCTCAGTACCGGAATGTTGTCATAAAAGAGGATAGGCGCGCCGCAGTTCGGACAAGCAGAACGCGGACTGACCACTGAGAGTTCGCGCGGAAGGCGATAAATGCAGACGTTCAGGAAACTGCCGAAGACCAGCCCAAAGAGGAAGTAGATCGTCGCGATCAATACATTGGGCTGCTGCGTGATGAACGAAGTGTCCAGTGTTGAGCTCCGACTGCGCTGCGAGTGTTGTCACAGATTATACGGAGCTGCCGCGGGATTTCATCGTTCCGATAGTTACTACACTTGTGCGCGTGCCCCAGCTACGCAGCGTGCTTAATGCTAAGAATGTGCCCTTGCAAAGCGGGTGCTGACGGATTGTCCGGAGGGAAGTCTCCGGTCCAGTTCACCTGTTTGCGATTCGCCAGGCGCATCTGCGGCCCAACAACCTTCCAGCCATGACCGTTCTGCTCCCGTATGGCGACATTAAAACCGATCTGGCCGTTCTGGTGCTCTTCCTCGCACCATTCGAACAATGACGCTTCCAGGTCTTCCGCCAGCGCCTCATGCGGCGAGAGGCACAGGATCCAGTCATTGCGCGCGTCCTGAACGTAGGCTCCGTGGTCGACTCCGGTCACCCCGCTGACCACGCGTGCCCCGTGATCGCGGGCGACCTTGATCGTCTCGTCCGTAGAGCCATGATCAATCACCACCACGTCATCACTGGGACGCAGTGAATCCAGAGCGCGCCCAAGTTCAAGGGCGTGGTTGCACGTGTGGATCAGGACGCTAAACTTCGTTTTTGCCATCGCGCTTTGTTTGATGCTGACAGCCAGAGCTCCGCGTTACAGCTCAGGTGAAATTCAAGTTATTGCGGCACAGCCTTGCACTGAATCTGCCACAAGATAAAGAAGCGCCGTCCGCTGACGGCGCTCCTTCATACAACCTCTTTCCTTACTACTGATTCATCGCCTGCCGATGTGCGCCCGGCGTTACCGAGATTGAGTTCTGCAGCTGGAAGCTGAGCATGGTTTCCGGCTTCAGCACAATCTGCTGGCCTTTGGTTGCCGCGGATACGCCGGTTCCGGCGCCGGCTCCGGCTGCCGCACCAATCGCCGCGCCTTTCCCGCCACCAAAAATCCCGCCGAGAATCGCGCCCACCGCGGCGCCGCCACCAACTTTGGCAGCCGTCGCCTTACCGCGCGCGCTTCCCTGCTTTGACCAGCGGTCAGTCTGGATGGAATAGCTCTTGCCGTTCATCATCAGCCGCGTCAGTTCGATCACCAGGTCAGACTGTCCGGCAAACCGTCCTGCCGACTTCACTTCCACCACGCGACCTTCAACGTCGGCCGTCGTCGGAATCACCGTCTTGCCTTCAACCTCCACCGGCGACGAAATCGATCCATGGAACGTATCGCCCACCTGCGATTTTTCTGAGTCCAAGGTGTCGTTCAGCCGAATGCTGATCTGCGTTCCTGAGGGAATCGTAATCGGCTGCGGCACCGGCGGTGGAGGCGGCGTATTATTCGCCGAGTTGTCATAGCTGTTTGACCCGCCGTTGCTTCCGCTCATTCCCGGAGGCGGCGCGCTGGCCGTGCTCGATGGAGGCACCGTGGTCCTCAGCCCGTTGTCTCCGCCATTGCTTGAAGAAGCCCGGCGCTTCGGCGATGGCCGGCTCCGCTCTTCTCTTGCCGGAGGAGCATTGTTCGCCTGCTGCTGTTGCTGCTGCGCCTGCTGATCGTTAGGATTCTGCATGGCCTGGTCAGCGGCAGCCGCGGGCGCACCCTGCAGGTTGTTCACCACGGTTTTTACGCCTTCAATCTGCGCTGCGTCATTTGCAGCCGCATTCCGCGCGGCATCACTGCTCACGTTGCCGGAAAGCGTCACCACGCCGCCGGTGGAATTAATCGTTACCTGCTTCTCCGGC
>JBAIYI010000870.1:0-2277 GCA_037915955.1 Terriglobales bacterium | reverse complement strand
CCACCAGCCACATCCGCAGGTTTGGCGGATAGGTATACAGCCACGTCTTCCCGCTGGAGATTTCATGAAACAACATCTGACGCAAGCCGCAGACCTCAGCCCCTCCGTGCAACAGTTCCGCGACCTGGTAGCGGATGCGATGCGGTGCCGCCCAGTCATCGTCATCCCAGTGCATGATTAGCTCTCCCTGACTCGACCGGATACACTGATTGCGCTTGGCTCCCACCGTCTGGCGTTGCGCGGTTCGCATGTACCTGACGCGCGGATCGGAAGGGAGAAGGTCTGCCACGCTGTCCTGCCCATCATCCAGGATCACCAATTCACGGTTGGGATAATCCTGTTGCAGGAAGTTTCGAATGGCCAGCGACACAAATCGGCGCCGGTTCGCTGTGGGCATGATGCATGAAACCAGAGGTTGTTCCGGCGTGATCACGCTTGCACCTGCCATTCGCTGCTCCTGAACCAATCTCCGCTGTGCTGCTCCAGCGGATTTTTCTCCTAGCGAAAATGAAACGCCACGTAACGCCCTGCCGCCGGAATCCAGCCCAAATCGCGGTCGAGCCCAGCCATGCGCAGCTCAATCGGGTGATGATCGAGTGAGAAGAACACATCTACGTGCGTCAACGTGAGCACGACCTCTCCCGGCCTGCCGCACATAAGCGCTACGGCGTCTTTACGTCCCAGAGCGCGCAACAGGCGCGCACGGAAGTAAGACGATATCCATTTGCTCCAGCGCTGCAGGCGTTCGGCTTGCGGCTCGCTCGGTTTCGCCCGACCTGAAGCTGGCGTATCCACCGGTATATCAACCACCGTAAATCCTGCCGGATGACGCGAGATCATGCGGCCATTGGCCAGAACCGGCTGCGCATCGTAAGGTTCGGGAAATGGTTGGAGCCATTCCGGCGGCAGATGCCACTCGTCGGGCGGATCAAAGTCCAGCCCCGGCCTTCTTCCTTTTGATCGTCCCGCCAGTAACGCCAATCGCTCCCACAACGGGTCCTGCTCTATGACTCCATCCGTGAGCTCAGAGCCCATCAGGGCCAGGAAGTCCCATATATTCAGCTCCAGACCGGGCTCGGCTGGGCTGGTGAAATCACCATATATATAAAGATAAAGAGCCAGGCTGAGCAGGAAGAACACGCCTGCATATTCTGTTTCAAAACGGATGGACGGCTCAGAGACCGGCTCTGGCCTGACCATTCCAGGTAAGGCTTCCGGCAGGTTCTCCAGTTCCAGTGCGGGGATGGCCGGCTCGACGGCGTTCAGCTCCGGCTCTCCCTCGGGAGCGTCAATCTCTGCGTGTCTTGCAGGTGGCGCAGGTTGAGCGACCGATTGCGACGCTTGGCGCGCCGGAGTGTTGGGTTCCTGTTTAGCGGACCTGCCAGAACGTTTTGGGGCCGCTGCTTCCACCTGAAGCTGTTCCCTGGCGTCCTCCGTGAAAATCTCGGCTTGCGCCGTGCCGATTTTTTCTTCCTCGACGCGTAGCATGCTCGGCATTTCGGCCGCGGCGACTTTGTTCTGTTGCGCCTCCGGAAGCACATCGTATCCATCGCCGCTCTCGACAGCTTCGATCTCTGCCAGATAATCAGTAAGCCGGTGCCAGCGCCGCAGTTCTCTCTGGAATGCGGTAGTCCGTGCCACGGCGGGGGCGCGACGCAACATCAACGCCTGCACCAGCAGCACAGTATGGCTCCCCGAAAGGACAGGCGTAAAAGCTTCAGGCGTCCAACGTGAAGCAGTGGCGTGAGCGACCAACATCTGCTTCTGGGCTTCTGCTTTCGGCAATCGGATAGAAAGCCCGAGGCGCTCTTCGGGATGATGGGCTGGAGCTGGGTCTTCAATCTTCGGCTGCGGTAAGTTATAAGTCCTGACGACCGCTTGCAGGATTTCAGCAACGGCCTGACGGGGCAGCCGCTGCACGAATTTCACCGCTTCCTTGCGTTGGGTAAGCAGGCCAAGGGCGCCGGGAACATATTGCGGCGCTTCAATCCATTCGCGCAGGAGCGCGGTGATGACATCGCGTCCGCGCAAAATCTCCCGCCACCACCACTGGACAGGCAGCGTGCCACTCATCCAATCCAGCGCCAGTGAAGCCAGCACCTCCGCGCGATCGTAAAACAGTACAGCGTTACTTTCCGCCGGCACAGGGCCGTATGCCGGCCGTGCAGCGGAAGCAGCAAGATTTTCCAGCGCTCCTGTAACCGCGCGTTCCCAGGAAGCATCCGGAACAAGATCACGCGGCCCGGCGAGCAAGCGGGAGGGCAAAGGATCCGCCAG
>JBAIYI010000406.1:0-6307 GCA_037915955.1 Terriglobales bacterium | reverse complement strand
GGGGCCCAGGCCATAGCTGAGCCCCATGCAGCCCAGCCCAATGGCTGAGACTTCCAGATTACTTTTTCCCAGTTTGCGCTTTTCCATCAGATTGCCTTTCATGAGTGCGGATGAATGAGATGAAGAGTAGATGCACCGCGGCGGCCAACGGCTTCACACTACTTCTTTCCTGCGCAGCTCGGTTATGTCATCCTCCGAATATCCGATCTCGCGCAACACTTCGTCCGTATGTTCTCCCAGAAGCGCCGCGCGGCAGCGAATCTCGGGTGGCGTGGCTGAGAGCCGGACCGCAGTGTCCCCAGTGGGACGGGTCGGGGCGCGCCAGGATGGTCTACATACTTCAGCAGTTCTCGCGCCTTCACCTGCGGGTCATCAAGTACCTGCGGCAACTCAAGAACCGCTCCGGCGGGAATGCGAGCCTTCTCCAACTCAGCCATGGCCTGCTCCGTGGTGCGGGAAGCAAGCCACTCATTCATTGCCTCCTCAATCGCCTGGCGATTATCGGCGCGAAGCTGATCGCCGGCAAAACGCGGATCGCTGGAGAACTCCGGGTGGCCCACGAGTTTGCACCAGCGCGCGAACATCTCATTTCCCACAACGGAAACCACGATCCATCCGTTTGTGGTGCGGTAGGCGTCAGAAGGCGCCGCATAAAAACTGGTGTTGCCCATCTGATGCCGCTCAATGCCCAGTACTGACCGCTCGGCCAGCAATCCCTGCATAAAGGTAATTCCAGTCGCCAGCAGCGATCCATCCACCACCTGCCCGTGGCCGGTCTGTGCGCGATGATAGAGCGCCACCATCACACCAAACGCAGTGTGCAGCGCGGTGCCGAAATCCGCAAACGGAACGATCGCGCGCACGGGCGTTCCAGGACATCCGGTGAGGCTCATGGCACCGCACATCGCTTGAGCCACGGTATCAAAGCCGACGCGGTTGGCATAAGGCCCACCGGGGCCGAAAGTGGAGATCCGCGCCAGAATAATGTCCGGCCGGATTGCGCGCAGAGCCTCGTAGTCGAGTCCCATGCTCTTCAGGACATTCATGGGCAAGTTGGCGACCACCACGTCCGCACCTTTTACGAGCCGCCGGATGATTTCTGCTGATTCCGGCTTCGCGGTATCCAGCGTGAGATTACGCTTATTGCGATTGAGCGAGAGAAAGCCGCCACCCTCGCCAGTCTCAGTAACCGCGGCAATATAGCGGTCCTCGCTGCCCTGGCGACGATCGACCCGAATCACATCGGCGCCCATGTCCGCCAGCAGCATGGCGCAATACGGCCCGGCAATGAACCGGCCAAAATCAATCACACGAATGCTGGAAAGTGGACCGGAATTTTGCATCCCGCAATTTTAAATGCGCTTAAGCGGCGAGTTGTTGCATGTCCGCCAGAAGAACCAAACCTACTGCCCCTGAATCGCAACTCCCCGCACATTGTCGGTTGCGCTCCAGATGAGAGCAGCGACCCAGCCGACAACAGTCCACCCAAGCAACAGGTTGAGAACGCCGATGGCTGCTGTGTTGTTGTGCTTGCGAGAGGCAGCCACAAAGACGGGCAGGAAGTACAGGAAAGCGAGAAAAAGAAGAAACGTCGTTGACGCCATAGTCGTTCAGTCCTTTCAAGGTACAGCGTAAACGGGGGTGCGAGTGCCATGGATATTAATCCGTGCTGGCAGATCGGGTCAATGACTCCAGGTGCTTACAACCAGTTGCGGGCGCATAATAGCTGTGGCGCAGTATTGGCCGGGCGCCGAGGAGATCCATTGACTTCGTCACGACTCCTGATTGCCGTCATCAGCGCGATTGCCGGCGCGTGCTTTGCTGCGATCGCGGCATTGAGCATCAGGGCCGCGGCCTTCCCTGTCCGCCGTTTTCACGCGGCCTCCATCATCATCGCTGTAGTCGCGATTTGCCTGGCGCTGCTGGCCTTGCGCGCGGCCATTACCGCCGGGAGCGCTCATGAGGACGCGATGCCATTGGCTCTGCGCCGCGGAATGCTGGGAGCGTTTGTGGGATTGATCGCTATCTTTGTCGCGCTGGTCATGTTCGGCGACGATACCCGCAGCCTCCTGGCCCATGGGCTGAACCAGCGCACTTCCAGCTTCACTACCTTTCCTCTGCTGGTGGTCTCGGTGCTTCTGGGCTTCGGGGCGGGGTTCGTGATTCGAAGACCGGAAAAATCGGGAACGTAGTGCAACGCGGTATTTAGTAGTTGGTATTTGGTATTTGGTACTTGGGGCGAACCAGGCGAATCATTAAAATGCTCCTCCATGCCACAGTCGGGAAAGAAACCCACAAACAAATCCAAAAGGAAGAGCGGCGATTTTCTGCGCCGCTATACTGATCTGCCAGCCGTAATTTATCTGCTGCGCAACCGCCGTCTCACCCTGCTCGATCCCGAAACCTGGGACGACAAGAACGACTCCCACTTCCTTGAGCTCTACCGGCAGGCAAAACAGCTTGGGTCGGTTCTGGCGCTCTGCTTTTCCCGGAATGCCGAGACCTACCACCACTGGCGCGTCTTCGCGCCCGGCTCAAGCGGCGTCTGCATTTCGTTCCGGCGGGAGCCGCTGCTGGCGCAAATCAGGAATATCAAGGGCGTCCGCGTGGGCGAGGTCAAGTACATCAAGATGAATCAAACGCGCGACACCAGGAGCCCGGTGGAGTCCCTGCCTTTCCTCAAGCGCTTTCCCTACGAGCCAGAGAAGGAATTCCGCCTCATCTATGAATCCGGCAAACGGCTCCCGGCCTTTGATATCCCAATCTCTCTTTCCTGCATCGACAAGCTCACGCTCAGCCCCTGGCTGCATAACAGCCTTACCGTGGACGTGCGGCAGATGCTGCAGAGCATCCGCGGATGCTCCGAACTTCGCGTTTCCAGGTCCACCCTCATCAGCAACGAGGATTGGAAGACCTTCGGCGAGCGTATCGCTGCTCCCGCTGCAAATCTGCAAAAGAAGCGACCTCCTGTCCGCCGTTAAAGAACGGAAGCGCAGGTTCCTCGTCCACAATCAGCTTTGATCTTCGGCAATACGCGCAGCGGGTGCGGCACGTCCGTTTTGTTCTGCTGGGCGCGACCCAATAGAATTCCAGTCGAGACACAAATCGAGATGCTCATTCAAACACAGCCAGAACTCTCCGCACTGGCAGAGCGGTTGAGTTCGGAAAAAACCGTCGCCGTTGATACGGAATTCGCCAGCGAAGGCCGCTACTACGCCGAGCCGGCCATCATGCAGATTGCCACCCGCAATGACGCCATGCTGGTTGATCTGCTCGCCCTGCGCGACCTTGCCCCTCTGCACGCGCTGCTGCTCGATCCGGCGGTCACCAAAGTCTTTCACGCCGGCAAACAGGACCTCGAAATCTTTTACCGGCTGATCGGGCGTCCCATCGCGAACGTCTTTGACACTCAGGTGGTCGCCTCGCTGCTCGGTTATGGCGACCAGATTTCCCTGCGCATGCTCCTGAAAACCGTGCTCGGCGTGGAGGTGGAGAAGGATTACACCTTCACTGACTGGATGCGACGGCCGCTCTCTCACGGCCAGTTGCAGTATGCGCTTGATGACGTGCGCCATCTTATTCCGCTCTACGACTCCCTGCGGGAGATGCTGATCTCAAAATCGCGCCTCTCGTGGGCAGAGGAGGAGCTGAAGACGCTGGAGCATGTTGAACGCTACAGCGATCTGGATGAGCGGCAGGCTTATCTCTCCATCAAGGGCGCGGAGCGGCTGCGCCGCCACGAACTGGGCATTCTTCAGGAGCTGGCCGCATGGAGGGAAGTGAAAGCCCGCGAGCAGAATGTACCCACGGGAAAAATCCTGCTGGACCCGGTCCTGATTGAGCTGGCGCGCCGGCCGCGCAAGTCGCCGCGTGAGCTGGGCGAGATTCGCGGGCTGCACGGAGGCCAGGCGAACAAGTACGGCAGAGAGATCATCGCCGCGCTGGAGCGCGGGCGCAACAACCGTCCTGAGCCGTTGAAGTATGACGAGCCCTTGCCCGCCTCGCTGGAGCCCACTGCAGATTTCCTCATGCTCTGCCTGCGCTCGCTGGCGAGAAAGCAATCAATCTCTGCAGGAGTCCTGGCGAACCGGTCAGCCTTGCGCGAGCTGGTGAAGTCGGGAGCGGCAGCGAACGTTCCTCTGCTCCAGGGATGGCGTCGCCAGATTGCGGGCGAAGAGCTGCTGGCGGCGCTCGCCGGCGATGTGCGCATGAGCATCTCCGCGGCGACTAAGGAAGTGGAATTGGAGTGGGGGAAATCCGCACAGAAGCCTTAGCCGCGAATTACGCGAAAACGCGCGAATCAGGAAAAGTCGCTTGCCACTGATGTACACAGATGGCCCAAGCTTCTAGCCGCTAGCTGCTGGCCAGGATCAAGAGCAATCAGCAAACAGCATTCAGCCGTGAAACATTCTGGTTCATCCGGGAAAAAAAGAGAACGTTTTACCGCAGTCGTCCATGGGGTTACATCCCACACGAAAACATGAAAAGTTAGGGTGATCTGCGCTTACGCGAAGCTGCAGCGGAGCAGGCCCCTCGTCGCGCTCACCTCGCAAGCTCGGCTACGCACTCGCTCGGGGTGGGTCCTTCAGGGGGAGAGACTCCGGAAGAGATCCTGGAGTGTCGACAGGGTGCTTTTTCAGGGCAGAGGACGCAAAGAACGCAGAGGAACTGGCCAGTTACTTTCCAACTTTCTTTCCCGAAGCTTTGGAATTGTTTGCCGCTTTGGCAGCTTCCCTCTGAGCGAGGGCGTACTCCACCACGCGCTGCATCTCAATGACCGGTGCAGGCTTGCCGCTCCAGATTTCGAACTGGCGCGCGCCCTGCTGCACGAACATCTCAACTCCCAGGATCACGTGCATGCCCTTGGCGCGGGCGAGCTTCACCATCTTCGTCTCGGCCGGGATATAGACCATGTCAAAGAAGTAGCGGGCCTTGAATTCGTCTTCGCCAATGGGCAGCGGATCGCGGTTTCCTTCCATGCCGACCGGAGTGGCGTTGATGATCACGTCAAACTCCATCTTCTTCAGCATGGTGCGGTTCACGGCCTTGGCTTTCGCCTGCTTGGCCAGAGTCTGGGCCGGACCGGCAGTGCGGTTGAGGATATAGACGTCTGCCCCGCGCTCTTTCAGTCCGAAGACGGCTGCGCGCGCGGAGCCTCCGGCGCCAAGCACCAGAATTCTGGCTCCCGCCAGGCGGATGCGCGTTTCCAGCGGACGAACGATGCCGCCCACGTCAGTGTTGAAGCCGTAAAGCTTGCCGTCCTGGCTGCGGACCACCGTATTGCATGCGCCGATTTTGCCGGTGAGCGGATCGCTCTTATCGAGGTGCTTAACGATCTCCTCTTTATACGGCATAGTAACGCTCAGGCCGGCGATGGGAATATCCCGCATGCAGGCCAGCAGATCGTCCAGCGATTTGGCGTGCAGCGCGAGGTAGACGCCGTTTGCGTTTTCGCGCCGAAATGCCGCGTTGAGCATGGCTGGAGAGAGCGAGTGGGCCACCGGGTCGCCCACCACGCCGTAAACGCGGGTGGCGGCATCAACCTGGTCAATGCGAAACGTCTCACGCAGTGTGCGGGCGGTGAGCTGGCCGGGCGCGGTCTCCTCGCCGGGATTCACAGCGGCAAAAGTAAACTGGCTGCCCGCTCGGACGCCGAGGATCCGGCTGATGACGCCCTGCTCGCCCATGCAGGCCCCGATCAGTTGGAGCTCATGGCTGTGCTTTTCCAGGAACTTCATCATCACCACGTTGTCATACAGCGAGTTGGCGGTGGTGACGATCTTGAAAAAGTCGCCCGGGAACTTGCGCATGCGGGCCAGGATGTCTTCCAGCTTCCTGGTGGCCTTGTAATCGTGGTAGGAGATGATCAGGTTGGCCGAGCGGCGGAGCTTCTCGAAGTCGGGGGGCTTGAGGCGCTCGGCGGTCTCGAGCTCGATATCAATAAGGTGGCATCCCTGCTGGGCGGCCTTGGCCAGAAGCTGGACTTCAGCAGCAATGGAGCCCTTGAACCTGCCCCCGGCGGCCACGCGCCGACAGGTGGCCACGATCAGGGCCTCAGGGTGGTACTCCACAAAAGTCTTGAGCTTGGGCAGGCCGAGCGCGGGCTTGGGAAGGTAGTCTAACCTGAACTCAACAAAGGGGTTTTCCCTGACGGCGACGTCGGCTTTCTGGACCAGGTCAGCAGGGTTAGCTGAGGCAATTGCGACACAGAGGCGTGGCAGCCGGGCGGGCAGGAATCGTGGCCCGTAATTTGAGGTGCCAGCCATTAATGGTGAATGAAAACCGACATCTTACGGGCGAACAATCA
>JBAIYI010000647.1:0-5240 GCA_037915955.1 Terriglobales bacterium | reverse complement strand
CGTGGGCCTTGTTTCTGGAGGACCTTCGCTCACCGTGCCACAGGAGAGTGATGATAGAACGCTGTCTCCTGCGGAGGATCCGGCATGAACGACCTGCGGCTGTGGATTGCGATCGGCTTCGTGGTGCTGGCGTCGAGCGCGGGCGACGTGCTGCTTTCCAAAGCGATGAAGCGCATCGGCGATCTTGACGACTTGCGCTCTCAGCGCGGACTGCTGGCGGTGATTGCGCGGGTTGCGAGCAACAGAACTTTTTTGGTCGCGCTCAGCTGCCTGATATTCAGTTTCTTTGCTCTGCTGACCGCCTTGTCCTGGGGCGATGCCAGCCTCGTGGCACCGGCGTCGGCGTCGCTGACGTTTATCTGCTCGGCGATTCTGGCCAAGTACTTCCTGCATGAGAAGGTGGACCGCCGTCGCTGGCTCGCAGCAGCGCTGGTGTGCGTGGGCGTGGCGCTGCTGGCTCAGTAAACATTCACAGTTGTGCTGCTCTCAGCCGGAGTGTGATTCATGATCTACCGCATGAAACAAAAATTGTTCTCGTGGGGCGATGACTTCGTGATCCAGGACGATTCCGGTCAAGACCGTTTCTTTGTGGATGGTAAGGCTTTCAGCCGCGGCAACCAGCTTTCCTTTCAAGACATGCAAGGCAATGAACTGGCTTACATTCGCCAGAAATTGCTCAGTTTTGCGCCTACTTACGAGATATCTCGTGGTGATCAGGTGCTGGCAACCGTGAGCAAAGAGCTGTTCACATTCTTCTCCTGTACTTTCGATATCGACGCGCCTGGGCCCAACGATCTTCAGGCCAAAGGCGATTTCCTGGATCATCAATACTCGTTTGAGCGTGGCGGGAATATCGTCGGCCGCGTTTCCAAGGAGTGGTTCACTCTTTCGGACACTTATGGCGTGCAGCTAGAACCTGGAGAAGATGACGTTCTGCTTCTTGCCAGTTCCGTGGTGATCGACATGGCCTGTCACGCGGACAACAAGAGATAGCACCCGCGCAATGGTATCGCTTATTTCGATCGCATGAACCCGGTAGCCGGCAGATCTGGCGCGAGGAACCTTTTCGGCAATCCCAACGCAGCGGTCAGAGCTTCAGCGGCACTATATCCGCTGCGCGCGGCGCCTTCCATCGTCGCCGGCCACTCCGTGGCAGTCCAGTCGCCGGCGAGGAAGATGCGTGGCCAGCCGGTTTGAGGCCCGGGACGATGCTCATCCAGACCGGGCGTAACCGAAAAAGTAGCATGAACTTCTTTGGTGACCGCAGCTTTCAGCAGTTTGGCACTCTTCACCGCCGGAAAGAATTCGGCGAACTCACGCATGGCCAACTCGATGATTTCCTCACGGGATTTCTCCACCAGCAACTTTGACGCGCTTACCACCAGTTCCACATAGCTGCCCGATTTCTTCTCGCGATCCTGCAGCTTCGATTTCTGATACATCCACTGAATCGTGCGATCCAGGAGAGCGGCATGAGGGAGAGGCGTGACCTCGCGATCGAACCAGAGGTGAATCGCGGTGATGGGCGACGAGTGAAAGTGCTCCAGCCTTCGTCTCAGCTCATCGCCTGCCGCATCGTTCGGCAGCAGTGAAGCCAGACCGTGATATGGCGCCGCGATAACGGCATAATCAAACTGCTGCGGTCCCGACTCGCTCCTAATGGTAACAACAGATTCAGCTGGATCGATACGTGTGACACCCTGACGCAGTCTTACCTCACCTCCGCGCGCCCGGATGTACTCAATCGCCTGCCCATAAAGCTCCGATAAAGGCAGCCCAGGCACGCCCATATTGCCCCCAGTCGCCGTATTCAGGAACAACTCACGGAATACTTTGATCGCATAGCGGACAGAAGCCTTGTCCAAATCTTCGTTCAGCGCGCTGAACAGCACTGGTTCCCAGAACCGGCGGATGGCCTGATCGGTCTGCCCGTGCCGGCGAAGCCATGCGAGACAGTCTTCGTCGGCCCCATTGCGCAACGGTCTGGTCATGGCTGACATTGCTCGTCCGATCGCAAGCTTGTCCTGCCGCGTAAACAGCGGTGAACGAATGAAGGCAGGCACCGAATGCAAAGGGGCAGGCAAGAAGGCCGAAGGCCGAAATGTGGTCAACCGGCCGCCGGGCTGAATGAAGTTGAAGGCATCAAACCAGCGGATCTTTCCCGCTACGCCAAGCGTCTCGTAGAAATGGATGAGATTCGTGCAGCACCCGAATAGCACATGCTGCGAATTGTCGATGACCTCTTCGGTTCCGGGATGCAGATAAGAAGACGCGCGACCGCCAACGTAAGGCCGGCGCTCGAATACTGTGACTTTCAGCCCGGCGTCGGCGAGCGAGCATGCCGCGGAAAGTCCGGCCACTCCAGCACCAATCACTGCCACAGTATTCTGCCGCTCAGTAAAGCTCATGCGATGCGCAGCCAGAATCCGCGCGCCAGGACTGACATTTTCTCCCATGTGCTCAGGCGTACGCGCTCGGTAAAAACGTCGTAATTACGATCGGAAATTCGCTTGAGTAACCGGCTGTATATCTCCACCAGAACCCACAGAGCGGCGCGGCTGTCTTCATGGATCAATTCCATGAGCCACTTTGCTGACTCATAATACTTACGCGCGCGATCGGCTTCGCACTCCAGCACCGGACGCAACGCCTGCGCCTGCGCCGCGTCGGCCAGTTTCACGGGCGCAAAGTTCTCTTCATTCAGGTTGAAGCGCTCCAGATCTTCGCGCGGAAAGTAAATTCGTCCCAGGCTGGCATCTTCCTTCACGTCACGGACAATGTTGGTCAACTGAAAGGCCAGCCCGCAGTCTTCGGCGAGAAACTCGGCCTTACTGTCCTCGTACCCGAAGATACGGATACAAACCAGGCCAACGATGGACGCGACGTGATAGCAATACTGTTTGAGATCTTCGAATGTATTGCATAGTGTTGCCGGTAAGCCGCCTGTCGGCGGAGGGATGTCAAGATCGATGCTCGTCCCGTACACGAGCTTTTCAAACAGCTCGACCGGGATTTTGAATTTTTGCTGCGCGTCGCCCACCGCCATCAGCACGGGGTCGTCCGTCGGACGGCCGGCAAATACCTGCCGCGCTGCTTCCATCCACTCACCCAGCTTCTGCCTCTTTTGCTCGTGATCCAGCGCCGGGTCGTCAGAGATATCGTCGGCGTGGCGCATGAACGCATAAACCGCGCAAAAACCATTGCGCTTCTCTGCCGGAAGCACCAAAAACCCATAATAGAAATTCTTGGCTTCGCGGCGAGCGATTCCGCGGCATACAGCATAAGCATGGCTGAGCTGGTGATGGGTCACAGGAGTTTGTCCGCCGCTGCCCGCAACACCAGCAGCAGCTTGCGCGATTTGGAGATCACCGGCCTTTCGCGCAGCACATCATAGCCCTGACGTTCAATGGCATTCAATATTTCCTGCCCGCCACGCGTGAACAGCTCAAGATCAATGGCCAGTTCTTTGCTGACCATCTTCACCAGGGGCAGCCCGCGATTGAACCACTCGCGTGCTCGCTGCACCTGAAATTTCATCAACTCGATAAATTCCGGGCTGGTACTGCGCTGCGCAATCTCCTGCTCGTTCACCCCAAAGCGACGAAGATCTTCCAGAGGCAAATAAATCCGACCCTTCTGGTAATCGACGGTCACGTCCTGCCAGAAATTCGCCAGTTGCAGCGCGGTGCAGGTGTAATCGGAAAGCTGCTGCCGCTCGGCATCTCGATAGCCGCACAAGTACAGCACCAGGTGCCCCACTGGATTCGCCGAATAACGGCAATAGTCAAGAAGATCATTAAACATCTCGAACCGGGTCACCGTCTGGTCCTGACGAAATGCAATCAGCAGATCCGAAAATTCATGTTTTGGAATATCGCACTGCCTGATGGTCTCAGCCAGCGCCACAAATACCGGATGCCGCGGCGAACCTGCATAGCATGCATTCAGTTCGATTTCCCATTGGTCCAGCAGTTCCAGCGATTGCTGCGCGTTTCCTACCTCATCGCCCAGATCGTCGGAAATTCGGCAATATGCATATACGTTATAGAAATGCTGGCGCAGCCCCGAAGGTAAAAACCAGGTGGCGACCGAAAAGTTTTCGTAGTGCATCTTCGCCAGCCGCTCGCAGTACGTGCGTGCCTCTTCCAGGGACGGGGGAACATCCGGAATCCGGTATGACGCCGGCAGGGCGTTCCATCCCGCTGCCGCGTTGGTAAGCGGTCCCGTATTGTTGGATGAAGCTGCCATTTCTGTGTACGATTTTAGCGTTGATGATTTCCGCTCGCGATTGCTGCCGTCTCCAGACACTCAGCACGGAGCCCCGGCGGCGTCATGCAGTCACTGAATTTCGCTCGCCATGTTGATCCCACCCGATCAATGCCCCGGAATGATGGCCGTCTTGATCTGGCTCCCCCGGTCAAGCATCTGCTGAAGCACCTGCTTCAGTTTGGAAAGAGGCGCCTCTCCGGTTACGTAATCGGTGCTCTTCACGTTCTTTTCCGCGATCAATGCAAATGCCTTGCGCACGGTTTGCGGCGTGTGGTGGAACGTCGCCTTCAGCGTGAGTTCGGAGTAGTGCAGCCGGTTGGTATCGAGTTCGACCTTAGTCCCACTCGCGCACCCACCAAAGAAATTCACGACACCGCCTCGCCGGACCATATCCACTGACCATTGCCATGCCTGCGGGCGTCCCACAGCCTCAATCACGATATCTGAGCCGCGGCCTTCGGTTACGCCTACTACCGCAGCCACAGGATCCTTCACTTTGGTCGTCTGCACAACTTCGTCAGCGCCAAAATGTTTTGCTGCGGCAACCTGCTCATCTCGCTTTACCACCGCAATCACTTTGCATCCGGTCAGCTTCGCTACCTGGACCAGCATCAGGCCAAGCGGCCCGGCGCCGATCACGGTGACTGTGTCGCCAATGTCCGCTCCCGTTTCCTGCAGCCCGCGAAGTGCGCAGGCCAGCGGTTCGGTCATCGCTGCCGATTCAAACGTCACATCATCCGGCACGGCGATCATATTGGCTTCCACTATGCGGCGCGGAATCTTGATGTATTCGGCATAAGCGCCGTTGTTGAACAGCAGGTCTTCGCAAAGATTTTCCTGGTGCTTCGAGCAATAAAAACACTGGCCGCACGGGGCTGAATTCAGCGCCACAACGCGCTGGCCTTTCTTGAATCCGCGTACAGTCGGGCCGACTTCCTCGATAACGCCGGCCAACTCATGGCCAAACAGGG
>JBAIYI010000018.1:0-3934 GCA_037915955.1 Terriglobales bacterium | reverse complement strand
TCATTGATCGTGCACTGGTCAGCCTTTTTCGGCGCCGCGCCTGCGCGACGCCCAGCCTGAGCCGGCGCTAGAGGGCAAATACTTGCGACCATGAGGAACAGAACTGCGAAACGAAAGCTTTTCATCGCGATGATGATTTTAGCAGTCTGGCCGGAAGCCAGACAGGTAACGAAGGCTGAGGGAGTATGACCCAAAGAGCCGTGAGATAAGCGCGGATTTATGGCGCAAGAACTCAGGTTGAAGCCGTTCGTTATGTCAGGAACGACGGAACCACCGGGATACTCTCGGTGTCTGTTGTTGTGCGGGTGACCAATGAAGTGGCATTGGCTGTTTGTCGCACTCACGCTAAATTGCCCAGCACTTGCTTGGGCCTTGCAGGCCGGTACGCCCCAGGCGGCCTTAGAGGAATTAGCCACGGCGGAGAAGCCGGAGGTTATCGCACGGCACCTTCCCGAGAGTGTCAGGAAAAACATTGAGGAGCTTCCCAAGCCTGCTCAGCAAAGCCTTATGCAGAAGCTGCTGGAAATCAAATCATCTCAACTCAATGGCTGCACGGTACGGCGAAGTTCTTCAGGAGACTGGGAAATCTTGAATCAGAAAGGACAAGTGCAGGCCAAGGTACGCTTGGAAAATGCGTTTATCGCCGGAGTAGATGCCATGCTTCCCTTGCAGATTGAAGCCAGTGACGGTTCACAGTTGATCATCGTCACGATGCATCTTGAAGGAGACGAGTGGCGCATTGATGGTTTTGGCCCATGGGAAAAGACCGACTTTGGTGTAAGAAAACTGGTGCATCAGCCAACCGAGCTGGAAACAAACGATGCAGCCGCAAAAGAGACTCTCAACAAGATTGCCGCCGCTGTTCGTAATTACGCTCAATGGTTTCCCGCAATCGGGTATCCGAGATCTCTGACCGTATTAACCGTTCCACCGCCTCATCCTGCTCAGCTTCCAGCGATCCTCTTCCGGCCCATTCTGGATGAGAGTTTTGCAAAAGAGCCTTTGCTCCAGCAGGGCTATGAATTCCGCTATCTTCTCACTGCGAGCGGTGACGGTGAAGAGTCGCCGGGCAGCTTTGAGATAACTGCCTCTCCAGTCCGGTTCGGAATTACGGGTTCTAAATACTTCCTGATGAACGACAAGGGTCTTTATTGCACAGCCGAGAACCGGGCCGCCACCGATGACGACGATTGTGGTGTGGACTGACTATGTTCTACTGACACCTGTTGCGTAGCCGCGCACGGAAGTGGTTGCAAGGCCAAACGCTTCACACTAGCAGCTAATACCAGCAGCTTCTCCGATCGGTATCAGCAGTGGCACGGTTCCGGTAATGCGAATAGGGGTTTATCATGTCTAATTCCCATGACCTCCCAGACCCTCCTCATCGACGCCGATGATACGCTCTGGGAGAACAACGTCTATTTTGAGCAGGCCATCGCCGGATTCATTGAGCGGCTGAACCACCAGCACATGTCGCCGCAGGAGGTTCGGCTGTTTCTAAATGAGGTCGAGCGCGAGACCATTCTCGAGCGCGGCTACGGCTCGCACAGCTTCGCTCATTCCCTGGTCAAATGTTTTGAGCGGCTTGCCGAACAACCGGTAACGCCGGAGCTGCACGAATTCATCTGGGGCTTCGCCCACAAGGTATCCAACTATCCTATTGAGCTGATCTCCGGCGTGCCGGAGACGCTCAACTACCTCGACGAGCGCCAGCATCACCTCATCCTGATGACCAAGGGTGACCTCACCGAGCAGGCCGGCAAAGTGGAACGTTCAGGAATCAAAGATTATTTCGCGGCGGTGGAGATCGTCGCAGAAAAGACTCCCACCGCCTACAGGGGTATGGTCGAGAAATACCAGCTCGAAGCCGCCACCACCTGGATGATCGGCAACAGCCCGCGTTCAGACATCAATCCTGCGCTCGCCGCCGGCATCAATGCGGTATTCGTCCCACATGACATGACGTGGATCCTTGAGCACGAAACCATTGACTCGCCCCCGGATGGCCTTCGCCTGCTGCAGGTCGAGCGCTTCACTGACCTTCAACAGCATTTCTAGCTAGCGCTTTGTGATCTCGTTCGCGCATAGCTCGTCAAAATCAAATTTGCTGCCGTAGCTTACGGTCACATTTGCGCTTTCGTTCTTCAACGGCTCACGGCTGTAGCGTCCCTTGGGATCCAGCGATCCGTCGGCATGGAACGGCTTGCCCATGCTCCCGCGATCGGTCAATACCAATTTGCCGTTCTGCCACTCGCCGTAGAGGTCGAATGTGGCGTTGATCTGGTCGCTCTTCATCTTCTCGAGTGCCAGCTTCGTCTGTTTTCCTTCCGTGTACAGCCAGACGCCGTAAATTCTTCCGTCAATGCCATACTGCAGTGTCTTGCCCTGAGGCGTGCACAGGAGAGCTCCGCCGCTTAGGTTTTGGCTGCTCCGCTTCAGGTGGTAATAGGAAAGATTCAGATAAAGCCCGTAATCGGCGCCGGTGGAGGAATGCAGCTTTCCGTAGCCCTCCCAGGAAGTGGAGGGTGTGGGCCGCCCGCCAATGTAGAACGCCCACGGGGCAAACATCGCAACAATGATGGCGCTGGCTATGAGTGTGCCGATAGCCGATCCCAGGCAGCCCATGCCGCAGCCGACTGTCTGGCGCTTGGCCTCCCCGAGGCTTTCCCGCGCCATTTCTCTCGCCAACTCAAGCTGCTGTGGATCCGGTGTCTCTGCCACCCGCGCCATTCCTTTGTTGCTGGATTTGCGCGGGATTATATCGCAGCGCACCGCGGCGGGTTCACCTGCATCGGACGCAAAAAAGGCATCCTGGCCATGACCCAGGATGCCTTTCGATTTTCAGGCGAGTAGTTGTTATTTCGGTGAGCTGTCGCTCTTACCCTGCGGGTGGTCGCCGTGATGATCATGCATTCCGCCCTTGCCCTGGCCATGCATGTCCTGCATCATCTGCGCGAACTGCTTCTTCTGCTCGTCGTTGAGAATGGGGTCCATCTGCGCGTGTGCCGCATCCATGGATGTCTTCATCTTCGCGTGCTTCTGTTCCGGGGTAAGTGACGTGTCTTTCATGATCGCGTCGCGGTCTTTCAGGTGTTGTTCCAGGATGGGTTTGATTTTGGCTTTCTGGTCATCAGTAAGGTTGAGTTTCTGCGAGAGCATCTGGAGATGCTCGTCGGCGTTCATCATCCCATGCCCCTGGCCCATGCCCATGCCATGGCCGTGCCCCTCGCCCTTGTGCTGGTCGTCTCCCTGGGCGGGCTGGTTCTGCGCCCACATGGCCACCCCGACCATGCAAATTGCGAACATCATGAACTGTCTGATCTGCTTCATTCTGAGCTGCTCCTTCTCTTTTGATCTTTTGAAATAAGGTCGTCGAACCCGATTTCATGAATCTGTACGTACATGAGAACACAAGAGACGCCGTGTTGTCGCGGGTTGACCCTATTCCAGCCCCTGCCCAGCACGCGGCAAGTCAAAATCGTTTCCTGTCTCAGGTGAAAGACGCACGAAGTTCAATTACAATCCCTTTCCCATGCATTTGAAACGAATGTTTGCCACTGTCGCTATGTTGTGCATCTCTGCCGTAGCCCAGACACCTGCTCCGCCGAAACCCATTGATCTGCTGAAGCAGCGCATCCAGACCATCGGCCAGGGCGTGAGCGCTGACTGGGGTATCTACATCAAGTCGCTGGACACGGGCGAGGAGATCGCAATCAACGCCGACGCCCGCTTGGACACGATGAGCACCATCAAGATTCCGCTACTGGTGGATGTCTATCGCCAGGTGGATGCAGGCAAGCTCAATCCCGCGGATCGCATCGTGATGCACACGGCCGACAAGCGATTCGGCACCGGCGTTCTGCGAACGCTAGATGACGGGCTCAATCTCAGCTTCCATGATGCGCTGATGCTGATGATTATCCAGAGCGACAAC
>JBAIYI010000451.1:0-4166 GCA_037915955.1 Terriglobales bacterium | reverse complement strand
TGCCGAAAACGATGTTCGCCATCCAGACCCCAAGCACCGCCGGCACTTTGCCGCCTCGCGCCAGTGAAACGCCCGTGGTGGAGAGGAAATAATAGATGAAGACCAGCACAATGCTGAGCACAAAGCCTGCGCCCTTGCCCCCCTTTTTGGCGGAAAGCCCAAGCGGGATTCCGATCAGCACCAGCACCATGCAAGCGGTCGGCATGGCCAGGCGGCGATGGAATTCGATCCAGTACCAGCGCGCCTGTTCCTTGTTGGCCGTGTGTGAGAGGTCGAGCAGTTCCGGGGTGCTGAGTTGCGACACCGGAATTGCTTCGACTGCGGGTTTAGGCACCGGCGGCAGGCTCATCACCGTGTCTGTCTGGGTGAAGGTCTGGATCGTATACTGGTCCGGCGACTTCGGGTTGGTCTCGTGGATCTCCCCATTAATCAGGTGCAGCCGCATGCTGTTGTTGCCTGCGCTCTGCACCACAGCCTCTTTCGCCGTAGTAACTTTTGGCGCGCCGGGCGTGCTGATGTCCGCAAGGAAAACGTTCTTCCATATCGCCGCGCCGGATGAGGTGCTCACGTCCTCCACATAAAGCACATAATTCTTGAATTGTTCGTAGAAGACGCGCGGCTGCACATCAAAGGAAATCTGCGAAGAGATAAGGCTTTTCTGCAGGCTGGCCAGGGCCGCCGCTGACCGAGGCTCAATCACTGTAGTGTTGAAGAGCGCAATCAGCCATGCGCCAAAGCCAAAAATGGAAACAACTTTCAGGAACGTGCGTACGCTCACGCCGGAGGCGCGCATGGCCGTGACTTCGCTATCGGCCGCCATACGGCTCAGCCCAATCAGAATTCCTACCAGCACTCCGGTCGGAATGGTGAACTTAAACGCCGTTGGGAGAGTCAGGAAAAACAACTCAGCCACGCTGGGAACGGGCGCACTGTTGCGTACAACCAGTTCCAGAATGCGGGTCACGTCCCGCATGAAAATGACAAATGTGAATACCGCGGCGCCGATCAGGCCGTGCGAGAGAACTTCCTTCAGAATGTAGCGAGTAAAGATGCGCACGCGTCATTAAAAGTCTAGCAGAACCCCCGATATGTATTAATGCGCTCTTATGTTATTAATGTTTAATTGGGTATGCCTTCAATCCGCCTTCTGTTCCTATGGCACATGCACCAGCCGTATTACAAAGACCTGGTCACAGGTCAGTACCGGCTGCCGTGGGTCCGTCTGCATGCGCTCAAGGACTATTACGGCATGGTCAAGCTGCTGGACGAGTTTCCTGAAGTCCACCAGACATTCAATCTTGTTCCTTCACTGGTTGCGCAGATAGAAGACTATGTCTCAGGTGCGGCGCATGATCCTTTCCTTGAAGTCGCCTCGCACGCCGCGTTCGAGCTTGATTTCTCCGAAAAACTGTTTGCCCTGCAATATCTCTTTCAGGCCAACACGGAAAACCTGATCGGCCGCTACCCACGATACCGCGAGCTGTGGCAGCAATACTGCGGAAAACACGAAGATGCTGCCCGGCTGGTGCCGCGCCTTACCAATGCAGAACTCACGGACCTCCAGGTGCTTTCACAGATCGCGTGGATGGATGAATTCTTCCTGGAAGATCCCGATGTCCGCGATCTGATCAAAAAAGGCCGGAACTATTCGCTGGAGGACCAGCAGCTGGTCATCCGGAAGGAACGCGAGTTTCTTGCCAGGGTGCTTCCTGCTTACACCAGCGCTGCCCAGCGCGGACTGATCGAAATCTCAAGCTCGCCGTTCTATCACCCGATTCTACCTCTGGTATGCGACTCCAATGCGGGAGCGGCCTCGCACCATGGCGTTCCGTTGCCCAACGCGCAGTTTCGCCATCCTGAAGACGCTCATGAGCAGATCGTGCGCGGCCTTGACGTGCACCAGAGAGCTTTTGGCAAGCGTCCGGTGGGCATGTGGCCTTCGGAGGGAAGCGTTTCTGATGAGGTGCTCGGTTTGGCGGCGAAAGCCGGCCTCCACTGGCTCGCAACCGATGAAGGCGTGCTCGGCCGGTCCATTGGATGCCTCTTCCGGCGAGACGGTCATGGGTACCTGGAAGCGGAGGGCGCAGATAAGCTCTACCGCATCTATCGCTGGGAGCAGAAGGACGAAGCCATTCACGTCCTTTTCCGCGACCATTCGCTCTCTGACCTGATCGGCTTTGTCTATTCGGGTGTCCCGCCGCGCGATGCCGCCGCGGATTTCATCCGCAAGGTCAAGGAGTCCGCCGCGCCCGTTCTGGCCTCCGGCAAAGACGCCGTGGTCCCGGTAATCCTTGATGGTGAGAACGCCTGGGAGACCTATCCTCAATCGGGCAGGGAATTCCTTCGCCGGCTCTATGACGGCATCATGAGCGACAAGAGCTTTGAGGCCCTTACCTTTTCTGAGGCGATCACGCGCGAGCAATCACCGGCGCCGTTGAAGTCCATCATCCCCGGCTCCTGGATTAACGCCAACTTCGATGTCTGGATCGGCGCGCCGGAAGACAATCTGGCATGGGACTACCTCTCCGCCGCCCACGACTTCTACTCCGAGCGCAAAGGCAAAGTCCCGGCGCCCCAGCGGCAGCTCGCGTATGAGGAACTGCTGATCGCCGAAGGCAGTGACTGGAACTGGTGGTACGGCCCCGAGCACCACACCCAGAATGATCGTGACTTTGACGAGCTTTACCGCAAGCACCTGGCCAACGTCTATCACGCCCTGGGCGCGAATCCTCCCGACGCCCTGGCCCAGCCGATTACCGGCTTCTACGCTCGTCCCGCATTCACGCCGCAAATGGCATACATCCATCCGCAGATCGATGGATCGAACATCGGCTACTTTGACTGGCTGGGCGCAGCTTCCCACGTGGCGGACCGGCACGCATCCTCAATGCATGGCAAGCTGTTTCTCCTCGACACCGGATACGCCGGCATTGACGAAGATAACCTCTACTGTCGCGTCGACTTCATGGAAGCTCCCGCCGATTTTGTGCAGCCGAATACCAGGCTGGTGGTGAGCGTTGAGGCCGCAGGCGAAAGCCTGGCCACCACGCACGCATTTCGGCTCGAAGCCGACATCTCATCGGGAAAAATTGACAGCTTCCAGTTCGGCGAGAGCGGCGACGGCAACGCTCCTCAACCCGGAGTACTCGCGCGTATGGAATCCATCTTTGAATGCCAGATCCCGCTTCGGGTCCTCAACGTGCTGCCCAATCAGGTGTTGCGCATACGCTTTGCCCTCTGGTGTGACCGCCTGCCTCTCGACGCACTGCCCAGTGAAGGCGCTCTGGAAGTCCGCATCGTCCCGGAAGACGAACTGGGCGCCCTGCCTTACGCCAAGCCGTAAACTTACGAGGAACCGTCTGCGAACACAAAATCCCTGAGCTCATTCGACTTGCCAAACTAAGCCGCGAGGCCGTCCACGCGGCGAGCGGCGCTGTTGCAGGAGCATTTTGCGCACTAAATGGTCGCACGATGCCGTCGAGCGGTTTTGCCGCGAAGCGGCCCATAGGTGAAAAACTAGGTGGTCGGCCGAACACGCACCGAGCACCGCCGTCAAAGGAGCATTTGCGCACTAGAGGTTCGCAACGCTCTCAAGCGGTTCTGAATAAATAAAGCAGGCCCGCCGAAGCGGGCCTGCTGTTGGTGAAGAGGTTAAGTTACTGGTTTGTGTCGACGCGCACTGCCGTCATCGTGTACGTGGTTCCGCTCACGAAGACCACGCCGCGTACGCGGACCGTGGCGTTGTTCGTCGGCTGGGTAACGATCTTCGCGCCTGAAGCAATCGTCACGTTAACGCTGGTGACGCCGCTCAGGGTTGCGAAAGCCGAAGTCGGGCTCGGCGTCAGCGTGAAGGTGTTTCCGCTGGCGGCCGAAACGGTTCCCACCAGGGCCTGCTCGCGCAGCTTCAGCTTGCGGGCAGCAACCGTGGTGTTCGACGCGCCGTCGCTATCGGCTTCAACGCGCTGGCCTTTGCCGATGTGGCTCGCGTCAAACGTGCCGGTTACGCTTAGCTTGTCCGCGCGCACGCTGAACTGCGTGTTCGCGTCAGTCGTGATAGTGAAGGTCGCGGCCGTGCTGCTCTTCGAGTCAACCTGGTGGGCCACCGTCAGCGTCAGCGCCGGGGCGGTGCCAGTTTCGTTGGAGATGATGCCTTCGGCTTCTTCGCC